>JAVBSQ010000039.1:0-8965 GCA_031556695.1 Bacteroidales bacterium
CAGATGATTATAATATGAATCATCCCCATGATAGCCTGGCAGATATGTCGCCTATCGAATTTGCTAATCACCGTTCAAATAAAATCACTAATTTTGCTGTAGGATTTTAGGGGTACTTACAGTCCAATAGCTGAGAATATGTTTTCCCACTTTTCAGATCACCTAATAAGGATTCTAGTAATTCTATCTTATCTACATCTACAATTTTGTGCAATCGCAGCTTACTCTTATAATAAAATTCAATATACCTCAACTTATTTCCAAATGAAAAAATACTATTATTAGGATAATATGTCAGTTGCTTTCTTACGCTATCTAAAGAAGATAAATAGCGGCACAACTGATTTAAATAATTCACTGTCAACCTAATTTTTTTATTCCAACTTTGAAAATCCGATAAAACAATGTCCGTTTTATTAGATAAACTACCTATTGCTATACCTGAAAATGTACCAAATGGGGTAGAACGAGTAGACATCCGTGCATAATATGACAATAGCGACTGCTTTAATTTTTCAGGAAAGGGTTTATCTGACTTATTTAGGCTTAGAAATAAGTCCGCAGATGCCCAATAAATTGATTCTGCAATAACAGGATCATCAAATAGTAAATCTATATCTTCCTCTTTATTATCAATATTTCGAAAAAATAACTTATACGTATTCAGTGGAAAAGTCGGCGTTCTGCAAATAAAATACTCAAACATAAATGGTGTAGAAATTTAACTATTTTTAAGTGGTAAATTTAAAAGGAGATAACCATCCCATATGGGATTTACTGTGGATATTGCTGATAGGAGCGATAAGGCCACTCCTATATAACCTTCTAACAAACTGATCAACGGCAAACGTTCAAAAACAGTTCCGGAATCATCAACAGGTTTTCTAAAATTAAATCCATCCAAATTTTCATATCGGTTTCTAAAGGAATATAAGCTACCTAGCCAATAATCAGCAGCAATCTTAAACTGTAGTATCCCTGTAAATTTATAAAGCCTATTATACATATGAAACAATCCGGCTACACCATGACATATAGGTACATCTGTAATATATGCATTATTGATATTTCTTTTTGTGGTTTTAAGTAATAAGCTTTTTGCAAATGTTTCCCACTCTGCATTGCCTAATAGAGTTGAAGCTTTAAGCATTGAATAACCAATGCCTATATCACCATAACACCATGCAAGCCTGCTATTAGCACCGGTACAACTGCCATCCAACTCAAAGTATGCAGGATATTCACTAGCTTGCTTCTTTTCATGAGACACAGCATTATAAGCTCCTATTAAATATTTCATCGCTCCATTCATAACAGCCTCAAGGCGTTCATTTGAAATTAACGGCCTTTTTATTTGTACATCCGCAAAAAATGACAAAATAGAAGGAATGCCATGAGCTAAACCCATATTTAAAACAGGTGTATCATAAGGACTCGGAGGATAATTTATCCAGCGGTATGTTCCATTCTCTTTTATAGCAAGGCTATCTATTGCCTCTATAATTTTAGACAAAGCTTCGTTAGAATATTTTGATGTACTTCTTAAAAAATACTCCCCTAAACCAATAAGTCCTGTAAATAAATCATAGTTTTTGTTTGACTGATACTCTCTAATTTGCTGAATAAAAACCTGCTCCGCTTCCATTAGCCCCTCATCATCGGGAGCCACAACCCCCATCGTAGCAAGCTCATTATATAATGCAAGTATACCTGCTACTCCCGTTCCAAAGTGTAGAGACATAGGCAATTCCTCAAGGGCTACCAAACATTTATTTAAATGACACTTACATTTGTCAAGCCATATATCAAGAGGTTGATAACGCCACAATTCATAATAAAATAGAACTAAACCTGCCTTACCACCAATAACCGAGTAATATTCTTGAGCATACTCGTTAAGTGAAATGTAGGACTCAATTTCCAGTATTGTTTGCTCAATTAGTATGTGTTTTTCATTCGTAAATATTAACATCTTTATTAAGATTCTTTAAATGTAGTTTAAAGGATAGGCTAAAGTCAGCCTTATAGCCTATCCACAAAAACAAATAAATTTAATTCACTAGTGCATATTCTGCATCCTCAAATACACACTTTCCGGCACAACTACTTCCCGGCCTCTCCACGGTAGAACCGCCACAGCAAGTATTAACCCCAGTGAAATTCGTATTAATCGAATTATTATTACCACCGCCCTGAACACTAGTCAATTCATTCTCATTAAGAATAGATACTGTTTGCTTATTTAATTTAATATTTTTCATAATTGTATTTTTAATCTACCTACTCATAAAGCTTTTCGGCTATCGCTTCTTTCTTTCACGCGACCATCAAAACAAATAATGTTCAACAGACACGCCAAACCTGTCCTGTTATCACAGAAGATTTTGGTTTGATAATTTTTATGTACCTTTACGGTGCCTTCTTTCAATGATTAGTGAAACAAGTTGCGCCTCCATGCTCTTTTTTAATAATTATTTGCGGGAAGGTTTTTCTATCCGGATGGCAAGCCCGAAAGCAAAACCCGTATAATAATTATTATATATCCTATATTTCAATTTTTTGGACTATCCGGTTGCCGGAATCCGGAATTACAGTAATAATATATATTCCTGATTCCCAATCACTGGTATTCAACGACACATCCTTATTAAGGCCTGTGTTTATTATATCATAGAAAACCGTTTCTTCTTTTTGCAATTTGACCACACAAACAGAGGCTTGGCCTATGTTAGAGGTAAAATAAACCACCAATTTACCGGCAGTTTGTTCAAGTATTACAGTTTGCCGTATAGATTTCAAAGCTCCTGTTGGATAATTCCCCGTGCTTCCAGTCACCACTCCTGTTTCATTTTCAACATTGAACGATAATAATGGCAATAAAGTGCAACAAAAAATTAAAAAAAATAAGGTCGTCTTTTTCATTTTCCAGAAATTTATAGGTTTGTGGTTACAAACTTATATTGAAAAAAACGAGTTAACAAGAGGATACAGTTGTCATATAGTTTTTAAACAACACTCAACGCTGAACAACAGCATATTAGCGAAATAATATACAGTTATTATATTGTATATTGTAGTAGAAAATCCTTAATATCTCCTCTTTCTCCTAAATTTAACTTCTTACGGATATGCGTTTTCTTAGCCTGAATAGTATTAATGCTAAGATTCAGAAAAACAGCCATTTCATCATTCCTAAAATCAGCCAAGCTTAAGCAACAGATTTTAAACTCAGTTTCTTCCAGTCCTGCACAATATTGCCTTAGTGACTCCAGTTTATCATCATAATAATGATTGATGATACCATATACTTCCAGCCAATAATTACCATCCTGCGTATCATATACAATTTCCTTAAACCGGCGTAACAAACGGGCAGCATTTTTTTTATTCTCCTGATTCAATGCCTGCTTACAATCTTTTCGTGCCTCTTCCTGTTCATAAAAGCTATAATAGATGGCAGCATAAACCATATTAGCATCTTTAAGAGTGTCTAATAACTGTAAAGCCTGATTAGCATAAAAGGCCGATGTGTCCAATTGACCAATCCGTGTATAAAATTTGGATAAAGCACTGTAAAAGCGGGCTTTATTTACTTGGCTCATTGAAACTATTGAAACTTTTGACAAAGCGGCCCTCAATTTTTCTATATCTCCTTTTTCCGTATATACGACTGACAGAGCATGGAAGAGTGTTGACTGAAGCAGAGTATCATTATGAACTATTGCTATTTCCAAAGCCTTTTGACAATAATATATAGTACTATCAAGCTGTTTTTGAGCGAAGAAACTACCACCCAGCTGCTGTAAAGCTGCCACTGTACATTTGTAGGCTGTAGAATCTGCCAATTGAAAATAGGCGATCGATTTTTTCGTTGCAGCCATAGACCTCTTATAGTCCTGCTGCTTACCATATAAATACCCGATATTATGCTGTATCATACCCCTCAACCTATAATCAGAGGTATAACCGGCATAATTTTCAGCATCAAGATAGGCCTGCATGGTTTGGTGGTCATCATTACGTTCCTGCCGGACACGTCCAAGGCAAAAAGCAGCAAGGGCCGCCTTTTGCCAATCTTGTTGTTGCGCAAAATAATGTTGAACGTCAATAATAGCCGTATCGGCGGTTATATCATGGTCGCTTTTATCTTTGGATTGCAGCAGTAATAAGCGATAGGTCATTTGTTCCTCTTCAGGCAAGATCTTGTAATGAAAAATCGACCTCAAAAGTCGGTACGCACTATCGGGGTACTGCTCCATAACCAATCCTGCCTCATGAATAGCTTCACGGGCTTGGCGCCGCTCAGTAAAACGGCTGCAGGAAGTACAAATGATGATCAATAAAACCGAAAAAAAAGAATAGCGTACAAAAGATTCCATAATGAATTTTATATTTTGTGTGTCACACCCAATTTCTCCGGTAAAACCTATTACAAAGATAATTATCTTCTCCTAAGCTCCAAGTCCTTTTGTACAAGTATTTTACTTCCCGCACCCATCATTTACTGCGCTATCCGCAGAATTATATTACTTCAGCAGCACCTGTCCCGTTCCCAGCAGCACTCCGCCCGAGTAAATATCAATAGTGTAAACGCCTTTCATGAATTTTTCATTAACGCCGCCGTAGAATACACACACTTCAAGGTCTTCGCCCTGATAGTCCACCTCACGCATCTCCGAATAAATTAAGCGCTCATTATCTACAGTAAAATAGTTTTGCCCTTGAGTCAATAGAATTTTATCCGGTCCTTTCACGCGTACATACACATTGCGGAAGCCGCGTTGGGCAATGCTGTTCTCTACAAAGGTAAAACAGGCTTTCAGCTTGACAGTGCTACCGGAACGGGCGGTTTCTTTTCCTTTAGCGGTGATGGATACTACATTAATATCCCTAATTTTTACCACAGAACCTTTTTCTACTTTTTGTGCCAACTCGTCGGTATGCTTCACTAAGGTTTCATATTTACGGCCGGTTTCTTCGGCTTCATTTTTAGCCATTACCGCTTCGGCACGCAAGGATTGGTTCAAGGTGTTCAACGAGTCAATTTGCTGCACATAGCCACGCATAATATCACGCAGCAAGCCCAGTTCCTGCTCATATTGGCGCATCTTACTGCGATTGGCGGCCTCGGTGGTCTTCAAACGCTCTATCAAGAGGTCTACTTTCTCCCGCTCTTCTATAAGCCGCAGGTTAATAGTATCATTATTGGTTTGCAGACTGTCATACCCATCACGCAAGTCTTCCAACTTCAGTTCCAGCGTAAATTTATCGGTAGTGAGCTCATTGATCATCTTAGCCCTGTCAATCCAGATATACAGAAGAGCAATAACTACCGCTACCAATACGGCAGCCAACACTATCATTATTATTTTAGCGGTTTTTTCCGAATTTCCGTTTTTTGTATCCATCGGTATTGAAATTTAGGACTTTGATTATATCTTTGTAGTACAAATATATGAATTTTTATGAAAAAAACAGCCGCTTTGCTATTATTTTGCTGCTGCAGACTAATTCTTCCTGCACAAACCGATAGCTCCTACATCAAAGCCGACACGCTGAAAGTAGTACAACTGAATAACGATGTGTTGTCTTATGACACTCGCTACTTCAAACTGAATCCCGACGCACGGCTCATCGACCTGGTTAATAAAATGCCGGCTGTACTCAATGTAAACAACAATTGGGTATCACGAGGCGATAATGTTACGGAGTTTATGGTTGACTGGATCACGTTTTTTTATAAGAACGACGATGCCATGTTATATAATATGCCGGCACGTTTCGTGGGACGTGTTGATCTTTTCGAAGACCTCAGTGTTCCTGGCTTCTATCAAAAAATTTCGGATAATGAGTATGATAAAGCCGTTCATTTTATAACTGATTCGAGCTATGCAAACAAGAGTTTCGGCCGGGCCTACCTCGGTGGCGGAATGCCTGACGGGAAATGGAATACCGGTTTCAACTTCGATTATTTCAAACGTGAACGCCACCTTAATGTTACCGCAAATAGTAATAACGTTAACGACCAAATTTATTCGAAGGCCGACCTTGCCGGGGTACAAGGCAGCAGCGGCATTGAGGACCATGGAGAGGGAAACAGTGTTGTAGACGCTGCCCGGTCATTCATGAGCAACCTTTCCCTTTTTCAACTCGACCAAAGCATAGGTATAAACACGTCCAATAGTGTTGGTATTAGCTATTTTGACTGGCCGGGTAATTTATTGTTCTACGTTAACTATTTCTACAACAATACGAATAATAATACGGAGAGCCAACTTTCCCGCGATTATATTGATGGTGAGAGCCAGGGAACAGACTATAATGAACTCTCTAATTCGAACAGCAATAATCAAAACCACCGTTTAAAATTTCGCACCGCTTATTACTTCGACCCTTTTACTATCTTACGTTTAACTGCCGGACTTACGACACAAAATACCAAAGGCACTAACGAGGTAAGAAGCAATTATTTCAATAATCTATCGCCCGTGCTGCAAAGTTCAGACAGTAGTAATGTCGAACGAACGGGTGTTGATGCTTGGGCTGAATTACTCTTTGTAAAAAAATCGGAAAAACACCACCAACGTTCTTTCTCCATTGGTGTAACCCCTTCCATTAACCGGCAAGATGGCAATTCAGCACTGAAAGCCATCATCTCTGATGAAACCGGACAGGAATATTCTCTTGCTTTTCAAAGCGACTATTACAGGCAACAAACCGGTGTCTCTGCCCGTGTAGCATACACCGATCGTCTTTTCAGTGATTATACAAGGTTTTTTATTGATTATACACCGGAGTTCTCCCGCGGCCGCTCTTTTAAAAAAGTAGACGATTTCATCACTAATGATCCCGACTTTTTCATCGACGATAGTTTGATGAGCAACGATTTTACCGCTGATTATATGAAGCAGCGTGTAGGTTTAGGCGCTCAACATAATTATGGAAAATGGGAAGTGATGGCAGGTGTTTATGCTCAATACGCCACATTGCACAATAGCGATACCCGGGATCAACTTGACTTTAACAACCATTTGTTTAGCGTTTTTCCTATGGTGAACCTGCTTTACAAAGTATCTCCCAACCAAAATTTGCGCGTACACTTCAAAGGCTTTACCAAGCAGCCTTCACTGGCTCAATCAGAGAACCTGCTGCGCATGAATAACCCTATCAACCTCAAAAGCGGCAATCCCTTCTTGGAATTAGAGTGGCACAACCAGTTCACGGCCCGCTATACCATTGTAAACGACCAAACATCGGCATGGATGTTTTTTGCATTAGCGGAATATGTCGACAACTACATAGGAACAGAATTGATTAATATGCCTATAGATCCGGGCAGTTCGACCAATATTACGATGGGCTCTCCGAGAAACTTTGATCATTACTTCTCCTCTGCCTTGTATGCTTCCTACAGTAAATATCTCCAACCCTGGAAATCCAATGTAGATGCTACCGTACAATATGGTTACGCCTATGTGCCGGGAATGTCCAACAATGTTGACAACACGTTAAAGCGGAATATCATGGCCCTGAACCTGCGTTTAAGCAGCGGCATCAGTGAAAATATAGATTTCACCTTGAACTCCAATACGGCCTACAGCTTTGCACATTATGTCACCACCGGTCAAAATGCCAATGTTTTTCAACAAAAGAGCTACGCTATGGTAAATGTAATATTTTGTAAAGGTTGGTTTGTAAATACGAACTTTACACAAACTTATAACTATTATGCGTCCTCTTCATCCGGAGAAAATGTTTTCTTATGGAATGCCTCCGCCGGTTATAAATTTTTACATAATAAGGCGGCTGAAGTACGGCTAACAGTACATGATATCCTCAACCAAAACAAGAATATAGATTACTACGTTACCGATATATACACAGAAAACTCCTCCAGTAACAATATCAAGCGTTATTTCATGCTTTCGTTGGTGTACAATTTATAGACGAGAGACGAAGAGATTAGAGACTAAAAGACTCACTCTTTCACAATAGTGTAGTCGGGAGTGTAACGGATCAATGCAGGATTGGTGTTGATAAATCCTCCGTTGGGCGACACTCTTTGGAAATGGTAATTTCCCTGCAGTAGTTTTGTTTGCAATAAAGGAATGCATTCTCCAAATTTCGGGCCATAGCGATGAAGGGCAGTAAGGAAATATTTAACTACATCATAGCCTTGAAAAGCGAACTGAGTGGGCTCTGCATTAAATTGAGCACGATAAGCAAGGACAAATTCGCGCACACCTGTATCTTTATAATCTACGTAAAACGGAGTCACCAGATGTAGGTTCATAGCATGAAAGAAGGATAAATCCACATTCTCAAAATTACGCCAGCGGGCTTGTCCGTACAAGGTAAGCGGAAATTTTAATTTAGAGTGAACATAACTTAAGTTAGAAGTAAAATCAGAAACCAGCGCTTCATTATTGGAAGCTATGATCACCCTGTTTTCTTTATCCGGAATAAGTAGTTTCATCAAGGTATCGCGAACAGCCACTCCTTTCTCCACTTTATAGGAGAAGGTAGTTAGATTTTTAAAACCGGACATCAAATGTTGATAGCTTTCCAGGAGCGACGATTCTTCTCCGGAGATATCATATACCAATAAAACATTATCATTTTCGGGATCCATACCTTCCAAGAGTTTCACTTGCTGACAGTCAACAGAAGGCTGCACTTGGAAAAGGGTGGGATTTTCGAGGAGTAAGCTTTCCACCTTAGGATCAAGCGGCGATACCAAATTGATTTTATGTTGGTTGATAAATTCCAGCACCTGTTGTACCGAAGAGACATAGACAGGCCCTACTATCAAGTCAACTTTCTCCAATGAGCGATTACGCAAGGTGCGTTCCAAATCAGAGGCTTCATAAATATCATGCACAGAGATATCCAAGGCTAAGCCTTTATCTTTCATTCTTTCGGCAGCCATTAAAGCGCCGGCATAAAATTCCACAAAATTATCAGA
>JAVBSQ010000021.1:0-3978 GCA_031556695.1 Bacteroidales bacterium
TCATCACCGTCTTCCCCCCCTACCCCCTACCCACCGAAACGGAAATTGACGCCACCTACGATCTTCCTTACACACGCCTGCCGCACCCGCGCTACAAAGACAAACATATACCCGCCTACGAGATGATTAAGCACTCGGTGAACATTCACCGTGGCTGTTTCGGAGGCTGTAGTTTCTGCACCATTGCAGCCCATCAGGGTAAGGACATCATATCACGGTCGGAAGCGTCTATCATGCGCGAGATCAGCCTCGTAGCGGAAATGCCTGATTTTAAAGGCTACCTCAGCGATTTGGGCGGACCATCAGCCAACATGTACGGCATGAAAGGCAAAGACGAAACACTATGCAACAAGTGCCACCGCGCCTCCTGTATACACCCTGCAGTATGTAAAAACTTAAATACGGACCATAGCCGCTTGCTGAAACTGTACCGGCAGGTGGAACAGCACCCCAAAATAAAGAAAGCCTTTATAGGTAGTGGTATTCGCTATGACTTATTCCTGAATGAAAAGGGCTTCTTTGATAAAACTTCAGCCGACTATTTTTCCTGTGTGATGGAGCACCATGTGTCGGGGCGCCTCAAAGTTGCACCCGAACATACTGAAGAGCATGTTCTACGCGCCATGCGCAAACCTTCCTTCGCTTTATTTGAACAATTAAAAGCAGCCTTTGACCATGGAAACCGTAAGTTGGGAACACGCTTACAGCTTATTCCTTATTTTATTTCCTCGCATCCGGGCTGTAAAGAAAGTGACATGCAAGCCTTATCACAAAAGGTTAATCGTTTATCCATGCAGCCGGAGCAGGTGCAAGATTTCACGCCTACACCCATGACCCTGTCGTCCACCATGTTTTATACGGGCATACACCCCGATACGGGTGAAAAAATATTTGTTGCTAAAAACCCCGCCGAAAAATTACACCAAAAAAATTGGTTTTTTACAAAAATTTGAATAAGCGGTTCCAACGAATATTTTTCGGGAACGATTTATTTTTATCTGTTGACATCCAAATCATGGCGGGACTACCCACAATGTGATCCTCCGGAACAAAGCCCCAGTAGCGCGAGTCTAGTGAGTTGTGACGGTTATCACCCATCATGAAATAGTAATCCATTTTGAAGGTGTAGGTGGTAGCCTCTTCGCCATTGATGATAATTTTATCGCCATCAACAACTAAGGTGTTATGTTCATACACCTCAATAATACGGCGGTAGAGGGGTAAATTGGCCCTGGTCAGCTCCACGGTAGCGCCGGATGCCGGCACCCACAGGGGGCCCAAATTATCGCGGGTCCAATGAAAATCAGAGGTAAAAGGAAAGATCATAAAAGGCGACTCCGGGTAGTTCGGCGGATAGATATCATCTGACTGCTTCACCTCTACCACCATGGGTATTTCTTTTATCTTAGCCGCATTATCATCAGTGAGGAATATATCCACATAGCCGGGAAGTCGATTGTCAAATTCCGTTTCATGCATGGGTACACCCATTTCTTCCAATATCTTTGAATTGATCTGCATACCGTTTGTTTTCACGATATAGCCATATTGTATACCGGGAATATCCGCTTGAGGCGCACCATTCACCCACACACGCCCGCCGCGCACTTCCAGTGTGTCACCGTGAATAGCTACGCAACGTTTCACATAATTATCTTTTTTGTCCACCGGCCGCACCGTCAATGGGCCGAAAGTGGCCAGTGTGTAAGGCTTTCCGTTAAGGCGCACAGAGGTATAATAATCCGCCATCGGCATTTTGGTCATCACCGTATCGCCATGCGGAAAACCAAATACAACAATATCATTGCGCTGCACCTTATGTGTTCCGGCCATACGGCGGTAATCCCATTTAATCCATTTCAAGTAAGAGGGGATATTCAATCCCGGAATGGTATTATGCATCAATGGCAATGACAGTGGGGTTTCCGGCACACGTGGTCCGTAATAAAATTTACTAACGAACAGATAATCGCCGGTCATCAGGTTACGCTCCATGGAAGAAGTAGGAATCATGTAAGCCTCATAGAAGTACATGCGAATAAAGGTGGCTGCAATCAAAGCAAAGATGATAGCATCAAGCCAATCAAACCATGTATTGCGTTTTTCCCCTTCCTTATAATGTTTTTTCCAAAAAGCCCATTTCACTTTTTTAGTGATGTAAAGGTCAAATACCACCACCAAACCAAGCAGCCACCAATAGTTGGACAGCCATATTACCCATAGCAGGTAGCACAGGGCTACCACACCAAACTTAAACCACTTATTTGTCAAAATTTCCCGCAACTTCTCCATAATTATTCATTGTTCATTATTCATTATTCATTGAGCCATTCTCCAATCACCCTCTCCGCCTCCGCCTTGGCCTTATCCAGATCATCATTCACTATCACCACATCAAATTGTGGTGCATAACTCAGTTCTTCTTCCGCTTTTTTTATGCGCTTGGCAATAGCTTCGGGCGTATCGGTAGCACGCTGTTTCAAGCGTTGCTCCAATATTTCCACCGATGGGGGACATACAAACACCGACAAGGCTTGTTTGTCGTATAATTTTTTCAAATTCACGCCGCCGCGCACATCTATATCAAAGGCTATCACATTACCCTTTGCCCAAATACGCTCCACCTCGCTTTTTAAGGTGCCGTAGCATAATCCCGGGTACACCTCTTCCCATTCCACAAACTCGTTCTTGCTTGCTTTTGCAGCAAATGCTGAAGGTGTTAAAAAAAAATAATCAACCCCATGCCCTTCCAGTCCTCGGGGGGCGCGACTGGTGGCTGATATAGAGAACTCCAAAGCAGGAAATTTATCCAATAAATGCCGTACCAGCGTTGTTTTTCCTGCACCCGACGGCGCCGAAAATATTATCACTTTATTACCGTTCATAATTCACAAAATTACGAATTACGAATTAAAAATTACGAATTAAAAGGCCATAAAAGCGACCGTCATTCGTAATTCGTAATTCGTAATTATAAAACATTGAGCAACTGCTCTTTTACTTTTTCCAACTCATCTTTCATCTGCACCACTATCTTTTGTATTTCTACGTGATTGGCTTTATAACCCATAGTATTTATTTCACGGCCTATCTCTTGTGCAATGAAGCCCAGCTTGCGGCCGGGAGCTTCCTCTGCCTTGGACGTGTCTGCAAAATAAGTACAGTGCTGCTGCAGGCGTACTTTTTCTTCCGTGATATCAAACTTCTCAATATAATAAATGAGCTCTTGTTCAAAACGGTTTTTATCATGCTCTGCGGCAGACAAAGCTTCCAAGCCCGACAAAATGCGCTGTTTCACCGTTTCCAGGCGTTGTGACTCATAAGGTTCTACCTGCTTCAACAAAGCTTCAATATTGGCAATACGTTGCAAAATATCCTGCAAAATGGTAGCCCCTTCTTCAAGCCTAAAGGCATCAAAGGATGCAAGGGCACGGCCAAAGCAGTCCGACACCGATTTCCATTCCTCTTCATCTAACTCATCAAGCGGCTGTTTTAAGATATCCGGCATACGCAATATACTGGACACCAATGATGATTTATCCAGGTTAATGCCTTGATTAAATAATAATTCTTCCAGTTGCTCCATGTGGGCGCTAAAAACAGCGGCATTAATTTCACCGGCACTTTTTCCGTTCTGGCAATCGGTATACACAAAAACATCCACCTTACCCCGCTGCACCACCTGATTGAGACGGGTACGCACTTCAGATTCTTTTTCACGATATACGGCAGGCAACTTGATATTCAAGTCTAAGGCCTTGCTATTCACCGAGCGTATCTCTACGGTATATTGTTTATTATTAAAAACGCAGTCGGACTTACCATAGCCGGTCATGGATCGAGACATATGCAATAATTTACTTATTATTAATCTTCAAAGATAAAAAAAATCGCAAAAATATATTAACTTTGTACCCTCAAAATGTATAATAATTTAAAAATATAAAATTATGGCAAAAATTAAAGTAGGTATTAACG
>JAVBSQ010000159.1:0-8846 GCA_031556695.1 Bacteroidales bacterium
ACATAATAGCGCAAATTGGTCATCTCCGCGCATCGTGGATAATATATTATAGGCATTTATGCCGAGCGATTTCGTTATAGGTAGATTGTGTATTTCGCGCGGAACAAGCGCCGGATTTCATGGTTATATTGTACGCCGCGCAAATGGGCATTGTGTTGATCGGATTCTACCGAGAGACCGTCCCTAACGGGACTGGACAGCAAATAGCTAAAAAATAACCGCATGAATTTCCACAAACCATACTTTACAACTGATCCAAAATATCCTACCAACCATACTTTACACCTGATCCGTTATTTAGTACACTTTTAGTACACCTTGCAAAATCGAGAACCCCTGTTAATCAAACGACTAACAGGGGTTCTTAGTAGCGGAGGCAGGACTCGAACCTACGACCTCCGGGTTATGAGCCCGACGAGCTACCAACTGCTCTACTCCGCGGTATTGAACTGCAAAGATAGACAAAATTTCTTCATTACACAAATAAAAATACTTTTAGCTAGAGAATCAGGCACTTATAAAAATGTGATAATGTCATAGTCAGTCTGATGGTACTACGTACTAATATTCCAAACCTATTGTTATCGTGTTTTATGTTTTTTGATGACGTATTATTTCATCTCCACTTCCACCCGGTGTGAGGAACGTATGGTGATTTCGGGGCCGCCGGCGCCGGTAATGCCGTTCATGCTCTTTTCGCTGTCAAATTCGCCCTTAAATTCGGCAATATTAGTCTTAATTTTATTGCCGCGGATATCTATCTTATAACCTTTGGCCTTCGGTAATTCCAACGACACGCTACCGTTGTTGTTCAATTTCACATAATCTTTCACCTCATGCATGTGCACCTTCATGCTTCCTGCGCTGGTTGAGGCTTCCAGGTTGCCTGACATACCTTTGATATGTACGCTTCCGCCTGAAGTACTCGTGGTGAGCGTTCCTTTCATCTTGTCCACCTTAATGCTACCGCCACTGGTTTTAGCAGATACTACCCCGTTCAGATCCTCCAAATCAAGGCTGCCGCCGCTGGTTTGCGCAGTGATAGTACCGTCTAAACTTTCCAGCTTGATGCTGCCGCCACTGGTTTTTAAGGTGATGTTGCCGGAACAGTCCTCTGCCTTGATGCTGCCGCCGCTGGTAGCAAGGTTAATATTGTCGTTTTTCAAATCTGAAATTTTTATACTGCCGCCGGATGTTTTTCCATCTACCGACCCGGTGATTTTGTGCACCTGTATACTGCCGCCACTGGTGCTCATCTCTATATCGGTTTTAGGCGCTACCGTAAAGTTAAAGCTGATACTTAAACCATTATTGTTATTCCATTTGATACCGTTTTTCATTTTCGCAGAAACATTGAGAACACCACCGTCCACTGTAATGTTCAAGTCATAATTGTCGTCCAGTATCTTTTGAATTTCTTCATTGGTTAAATTCTTTTTATGACCGTTGCCGGGCAAAACAAACACCTCTACCACGGACTCATGTTTAGCTTCGCCGTAAACACGCACACTTCCGCCGGAGGTGGAAACCGCTATCTTATTAATAGATGCTACGGGAAAATTTTTACTGATAAAAGCTTTGTCTTCTTTATTGTCGGCAAATAAATTTCCTGTAAATAGGATTACACCGGCTAAAAGGCTTACTAATAGTTTTTTCATATGTTTTCATTTAAGATTATTGTTCTGTATATAAGACGTATCTAAAATAGAATTGTTGCATGAGATGTAAATTTATTCATTTTTATTTGAATATTTAAGAAAAATGCCTCACCTTTGTAAGGTTGTTTATTCAACTGTTGAATTATGGACAATTTGAAACAAGTAAGTAGAGAAGAGCTTTTTGGCTTGGTAAACGGGAAGTTATCCCTGCGTATTAACCGCTATTTATCAGGGCGTTTCCGTTCTGCCGGTATTACTATCACCGTGGAACAGTGGACTGTACTGGCCTGTCTGTGGCAAAAAGACAAGGTGACCCAGCAAACCCTGTCGCAAATCACCTATCGCGACAAAACCGGCATGACAAGGTTGATCGATAATCTTGAAAAACAAGGACTTGTTGTGAGAGTTTCAGATGTATCCGACCGTAGGGCCAACCTTATTTACCTCACTCAACAGGGTATGGACTTGGAAAAACAGGCCTCAGAAGTGGTGAGTGAAGTGGTAGAGCACGTGCTTAGCCAGCTTACGGAGTTGGAAATTGAAAAAGCACGGATTGTACTTAAAAAAGTGTTTGACCACCTGGCTTAAATTTTTATTTTTATTGCAATTGTTGCACATACAACTATTAATATGAAAAAATATGTTTGCTATATAAGCTTGGTTTTTCTGTTCCCCCTTGGGGGGGTAGGGGGCTCGTCTTTATTTGCCCAACCTCGTACCCTCTCGCTCAATGATTGTTTGGAGATGGCTTTACAGCAAAGCGCATCATTACAAATCAAGCAGCAGGAGACAAAAGTAGCCGAAGATAAGCGCAAGGAAGCTAAAAGCGCCTATTTCCCCAAAATTGACGGTAGCCTGTCGTACATTCACATGAGTGATGAAATGTACTTATTGTCGGAAGATAAATTTTTACCCATCGGAACAAAAAAACCTGATGGCAGTTTTGGTTTTAATATGGACCAAATAAAAACAACGACAATAGATGGGAAACAGGTTCCTGTAGATGCAAATGGACAGCCCTTCAATCCAAAGACCCATCCCGAAAAAATACAATGGAATGAGTACACCACCATTCCCCGCGAAGAGCTGGCCGTTGACCTGCGTAACACTTTTGTGGGTGGGGTATCACTAGTGCAGCCTATCTACATGGGCGGGCGCATTTATCATTCCAACAAAATGGCAGCCATAGGCGCTGATATCGCCAAAGAACAGGAAAATATGGAACGCGCAGAAGTCTTGTTTAACGTAGAAAAAACATATTGGTTGGTAATTTCTTTGCAAGACAAGTTGAAAACAGCAGAGGAATATCGCAAGCTCTTGAACAAGTTGTATAGTGATGTAACTGCTTTGCAAGACGAAGGCATGGCCGTAAAAGCTGATGTGCTGAAAGTACGGGTGAAACTGAACGAGGTAAACATCAACTGCACCAAAGTCGCCAACGGATTGAGCCTGGCACGTATGTCGCTCTGTCAGCACATTGGCTTACCGCCCACCGCCACCATTCAACTGATTGATGAGCAACCGCCGGTGCAACAAACTAAACAACAAGCTACCGACATCAACGCCGCTTACAACAACCGGGGTGAAATAAAGAGTTTGGAGAAATTTATAGATGTCTCCAAACATAAAGAGAAAATAGCCTTGGCCGGTTATTTACCTGAAGTGGGATTGATGGCGAATTATATGTTTTACAATCCCGACTTTTTCAACGGATTTCAAAAAACTTTTTCCGGATCCTGGAATGTGGGTGTGGCCATGAAAATACCCATACTGCACTGGGGTGAGCATACTAGTAAGATGCATGCTGCCAAACGCCAAACAGCCATTGCCGAAATTAAGCTTAACGATGCCCGCACGCAAATAGAGTTACAGCTCAACCAGGCCGCCTTCAAAGTGGAAGAGTCGGACAAGCAATGGGTGCTGGCAGCCGACAATTTTGAGCAGGCCGAAGAAAATCTCAAATATGCTAAAACAGCTTATGACGAAGGTTTGGTGGGCGTCACTGATCTGCTCGAAGCACAAGCCTCATGGTATGCTGCCTATTCCGAAAAGAAAGATGCTGAAATAAACCTCGAAATGAATCAACTCTACCTCAAAAAAGCCACCGGCCTCCTGAGTCGTGAAACGTTAAATGTTAAACGTTAAACGAAGAGTCGTAATTCGTAATTTGTAATTCGTAATTTATATGGTCATGAACGAAAATAAAACCATCATCCGCGCCCTCATTTACCTCGTAACATTTATTGTTATATTCACCCTTGTAGGTACACTCATCTTACATAAGAAAACGCAATACTGGCAAGGCGAAGTGGAGGCCACCGAGGTGCGTGTTTCCGGTAAATTGCCTGCCCGCATTCTTCAATTTTATGTAGAAGAAGGCAGCACCGTAAAGAAAGGAGATACATTAGTACTGCTTAGCAGTCCCGAAATAGAAGCTAAATTCCAACAAGCCTCCGCCGTTGAACAGGCTGCCGCAGCACAAAACCGTAAGGCCATACGTGGTGCACAGAAACAACAAATAGAAGGCGCCTACGAGCAATGGCAACGTGCGCAGGCCGGTGCCGACATCGCAGAAAAAACGTATAACCGTGTGAAAAATGTATACGCCAAAGGTGTTTTATCTGCACAAAAACGTGATGAAGCCGAAGCTAACTATAAAGCCTCACTCGCACTGGCTAAGGCGGCCAAATCGCAATATGACCTGGCGCTGACGGGTGCAAGGCAGGAAGATAAAGAAGCCGCCGCTGCCTTATTGCACCAAGCCCAAGGCGCTGTAAACGAAGTGCGCTCCTACATGAATGAAACCTGCCTCCTTTCACCCATTGATGGGGAGGTGTCCGACATTTTCCCAAAACAGGGAGAGCTGGTAGGTAGCGGTGCACCCATCATGAACATTGTTAACCTCTCGGATACATGGGCTATATTCAACATTCGTGAAGATAAGCTGTCCGGTATCACCATGGGCCGTGAATTTAAAGCCATAGTGCCGGCCCTGGGCAATAAAGAAATAAAATTGACCATAACCCACATCAAAGCCTTGGGTAGTTACGCTACATGGAAAGCTACCAAGGTGTCCGGCGAATTTGACCTTAAAAGTTTTGAAGTGAAAGCCCGCCCCACAGAGCCGGCGGACGGATTGCGCCCCGGAATGAGCATACAAGCCAATATAAAATAAAAAGCACGGCATGAAAAAAATAGTATTGCGGGAACTGCATCGTATGCGTTCGGATATCATCTATCCGCTCGCCATCTTTGCCATACCTTGCTTTTGCCTAATCTTTTTCGTTACCTTGTTTGCCGAAGGCTTGCCTACAAAATTGCCGGTAGCTGTTATTGACAATGACAATACTTTCCTTTCACGCAACTTCATCCGTCAGGCCAATGCCATGCAGATGATCAACATCACACAGCATGTAAACAATTTTTCAGAAGCTGAGCATGAAATGAAAAAAGGCAATGTTTACGCCTTTATTATCATTCCCCGCAATATGCAGGCTGATTTGCTTACCGGGAAACAACCTGAGTTAACTTTTTATTACAACAATGCATTTTTTATTCCCGGATCTTTATTGTTTAGAGACTTGAATACTATTGCTGCTATGTTCACCGCAGGGGTGACACTGCAAACCGCACAAGCAAAAGGACTAACACTTAAAGAAGTGACCACTAAATTGCAACCGGTGGTGGTGGACACCCACCTAATTGGGAACCCCTTTGCCAATTATTCCGTGTACATGTCCAATGTTATTATTCCCGGATTGGTGTTGCTGATCTTGCTTTTTATTACTGTTTATGCAGTGGGAGTGGAGTTGAAAGAAAATACCTCTCGCGAATGGTTGCACCTTTCCGGCGGCTCTATTTATAAGGCCTTAGCCGGAAAATTACTTCCTTACACCGGCATTTTTATTTTCATTATGCTCTTCAACGACTTGTTCTTATTCCGCATTCTTCATTTCCCCTTACGCGGCAGCGTATTCACTATGGTATCAGCTTCGGTACTCACCGTGCTGGCCACACAATCCTTGGGCATTTTTCTGATAGGCGCCTTCCCCGTATTGCGCACCGCCATGAGCATATCTGCCGTGCTGGGCTTGCTTTCCATCAGTCTCACCGGCTTCTCTTTTCCGGTAGAAAAAATGCTGCTCTTCATTCAAACATGGCCCAACCTTTTACCCTTGCGCCACTATTTCCTCATCTACCAGAATACCGCCTTAAATGGCGTTCCCTTCGCTTATTCATGGCCTTCCTATGCCTCCTTGATGTGTTTCCTGCTATTGCCGTTAATTGTTCTTATTCGCTTGAAAAAAGCCCTAATTTATAACGACTATGTTTAACCTTCAACTGGTATTTAAGGAAGAATGGCTGTCCATTATCAAGAACAAGATAGTACTCATCTTCTTTGTAGCTCCCCTGCTATATCCCATTCTTTATAATGTGATATATTTGAATGAGGTGGTGCGCAATATTCCTGTGGCCGTGGTTGACCTTTCTGAAACAAGCCGTAGCCGCGACTATATTCGCCGGCTTGACGCCACGCCGGAACTTCATATAGCACAGCACTGTGTCACCCTGGAAGAGGCGCGCGAACTTTTTTACAAGCGTGAGGTGCAGGGCATATTGATGATCCCGTCAGATTTCTCCAACACACAGCAACAAGCTCATGTTTCCGCTTATTTCAGTATGGGTAGCTTTTTTTACTACAAAGGCATGATGACCGCGGTGGCTATGGTATCTAAGGATTTTGGCGTAGAACATACGCATGAGCCTCTCAAATACCAGGGTGTGGCTTTATTTAATAGCGGCAATGGTTTCACCAGTTTTTTAATGCCTGCCGTATTGCTGCTGATTTTATACCAAACATTGGTGTTAGGGATAGCTATGTTGGCTGGAGTTGGTAATGAGTCGGGTAAGCTGGCGGCAGGCATACGGCAATATGGAGTAATCACTTCCATAGCCGGAAAAACAACCTGTTATTTTTCTTTGTATGCTGTGTGGACACTTTATATCCTCTTTTTCATTCCGGCCGCATTTAACCTTCCGCAAATAGGCAATACTTTCACACTCTTGTTAGTCTTGTTGCCATTTCTCCTTTCATCTATCTTTTTGGCCATATCCATCACCTCCTTTATACGCACGGCCGAACGCGCTTTTATTGCATTGCTTTTTCTTACCCTGCCTTTGCTTTTTCTCTCCGGCGTATCATGGCCCATGAGTAATATGCCGGCCTTTTGGCGGGCAGCAGGGCATATGCTTCCTACCACGCAGGCCATTCAGGCATACGTGCGCATTAACTCCATGCAGGCTAACTTAGGCGAAGTATTGCCTGAATTCCTCGCCCTGTGGGGACTGGTAGCCCTTTATTTTGCCACGGCCGTGTGGGCGTATAGGCGGAAAGTGCGGTAAAATTTTGTAATATAGTTAGACTTTCATATATTTGTCACATATTTCGTTGCGAAAATGTGATTTTTATCACATTTTCGCAAGATAAAGCGTGATAAATATGAATGTAGAGAGATTAATCATCAGTAAATTAGCTAATTGGCGAATTTCTGCCAGAAGAAAACCACTTATATTACAGGGTGCCAGGCAGATAGGAAAAACATGGGCGTTGAAAACTTTTGGAGCGCAGCAATTTAAGTATGTTGCTTATTTTAATTTTGAGAAAGATGAGGATTTACACGCCATATTTAATGCTACAAAAAATGTAAAACGCGTAATAGGGCAACTTGCTTTACATACTAATGTCCCCTTGCTTCCGCAAGACACTCTCATCATATTTGATGAAATACAAGAATGTAATAAGGCGCTTAACAGTCTTAAATATTTTTGCGAAGATGCGCCGGAGTATGCAGTGGTGGCCGCCGGTTCACTATTAGGTGTATCTTTATCTAAAGGAGATTCTTTTCCTGTTGGCAAGGTTGATTTTTTACACATGTACCCGCTTACGTTTAAAGAATTTTTAAAGGCCGACGCGCTTGACCTTTTTAGTTTTGTTGACAACAAAGCAGACTTGGATGAGTTCCCTGCTATTATATTTAATCGTCTGAAGGAATCATATAATCGATATTGTATATCCGGAGGAATGCCCGAAGCTGTGTCTGAATTACTCGACAATAAAGGGCTTGAAAGTGTGGAGAACACTTTGCAAATGATATTGAATGCCTATGCACTTGATTTTTCAAAACATGCAGAGACTAAAGATATTCCTCGTATCAATGCGATTTGGAATTCATTACCTTCACAATTATCAAAAGAGAACAGGAAATTTATTTACAAATTAGTCAAACCCGGAGCCCGTGCGCGTGAATATGAAGATGCCTTATTGTGGTTGCAACATGCCGGTTTGGTTTATCGTATTTTTGCCAACACAAAACCACACTTGCCTTTAATTGCTTATGATGATATCACAGCATTTAAACTCTACCTGTCAGATGTAGGATTGCTTCGTCGGCTGGCCAATTTATCTCCGGATATTATTTTATCCGGTAGTAATTTATTTACGGAATTCAAGGGAGCTATGGCTGAAAACTTCGTACTTCAATCATTAGTTACTCAATTTGAAGTAATACGTTACTGGACATCTGAGCGCACGGCAGAAGTAGACTTCTTAATACAAAATGCGTCGGATATTATCCCTGTAGAAGTAAAATCAGCATACAGTGTAGCTGGTAAAAGCTTAGCCATATATAACGAATTATATTCCCCTAGGCTTCGCTTGCGCTACTCGCTCAACAACTTGAAGTTAGATGGAAACTTGCTGAACATTCCGGTTTTTTTGGTGGATTGGACGAAGAAGTGGATGGACTTGAGTAAGAATTAGTGTGTAGATTCAGAAAAAAGGGATCAGGTGTAAAAGATGGTTGGTGAAAATTATGCGGTTATTTTTTGTACCTATTTGCTGCCCCGTCCCGTTAGGGACGGTCTATTGGTAGAATCCGGCAACACACAATGCACATTTGCGCGGCGTACAATATAACCATGAAATCCGGCGCTTGTTCCGCGCGAAATACACCATCTACCCATAACGAAATCGCTCGGCATAAATGTCTATAATATATTATCCACGATGCGCGGAGATGACCAATTTGCGCTATTATGTACATCCTGCACCGCGCATTAGCTTCGCATTGCCTTATTTTCTACCGATATGCTCTCCCCAAAGGGAGAGAAAGACAACCTACCAACCAT
>JAVBSQ010000161.1:0-10395 GCA_031556695.1 Bacteroidales bacterium
ACATTAAGCCAAAATCTACAGCTTCACCAATAATCTGTTCCTCTTCATCATAAGCGTCCTTATCCCTTGGAGCATTCTCAATGGCATGCTGCGCTCCGGCGTAGAAAGTTTCAAAATTTTCATGATATGGAATGCGCACCGCCACAAAGCGGCCATTCTCTCCTACCGTTATCGGTGTCATTACATGTATCCGGTCATACAACATCACTTGTCCGTTTTCCTTGCGGTAACGAAACTCTTTGATTTCATTTGCCGCCCTAAAAATAGCGTAGAGGTAATAAATAAAAAACGATTGCCCTTTTGCCTTCGCATGA
Organism: Bacteroidales bacterium; assembly: GCA_031556695.1. GTDB lineage: Bacteria > Bacteroidota > Bacteroidia > Bacteroidales > UBA932 > UBA932. The sequence continues at coordinate 315 of JAVBSQ010000161.1, forward strand.
TCTTTGGCATTTCCACATTCCACATCTACTGTAATCGAATAATAAGAGCTTAAGAAGGGGTTAAAAAATTTATAATGGCTCTTTCGTTCCCATGTTTGAATGTCAACTACTTGTTTCATTTTAATGGATTTTGTAAAAAACACTACGGCAGTTTAAGCATAGCCACAAATGTAGTAATTTTTTTGATTTAATCTAGTAAAATCACTATAATTGCAATCTTATTTGCATCTTATACCATGACACTAAACATTGATCAAACAACCTGCATTAAATGTAAAAAATGTATAAAAGTATGTCCCGCACATATCTTTACCTTGCCTGAAAAAATTATTGAATTGGAATATGTAGACACTTGTATAAAGTGTGGGCATTGCGTGGCCGTTTGTCCTGCCAAGGCAGTACTGCACTCGGAGTTTCCGGCAGAAAAGGTACACCCGCTCAACCGTGATTTATTTCCCAAGCCCGAGCAGATGATGGAAATCATTAAGGGACGACGCTCCAATCGCACTTTCACATCCAAATCCGTACCGCAGGAATATGTGGAGCAAATACTGGAAGCCGCCCACCGTGCCCCCACTGCCAGCAATTTGCAGCAGGTGGAGTTCACTGTAGTCACCGACCCCGATATGATACAGATGATAGCCGACATGACCATTGAAGTTTTTGAGGAACTGGCCAGGCTTATTAGTCGCCCCATAATCAAACCGTTGATAGGCCTCTTTGCGCCCGAAGTAATCAAGATGCTTCCACAATTCAACCGCTTGGTGAGCGAATATAAGGCCGGTAATGACGGCATATTGCGTCATGCTAAGGCCGTTATTTTGATTCACACCCCTGCAGATAGTCGTTTCGGCACACAAGACGCTAATTTGGCTTACCAGAACGCTTCTTTAATGGCCGAAAGTTTGGGGGTGGCTAATTTTTACACCGGCTTTGTGTGTGCCGGCACTTATAATGATAAGAAGAAAAGACTGACCAAAGCCTTAGGTATAAAAGGAAAATTACAAGCGGGTATTGCCCTGGGTATGCCTGAACTGTATTTCTCCAATTACATTGATAAGAAAGATATTAGCGCTACTGCTTTTTAATATTAAGGGAACATTAATCGAATGTTAAGAAAAATTAATATCTTTGCCAATTAGAAATTCTAAAATTAAACAAAACCATTATACATTATGAACCTACAGAAAATTACCCGTTACTTCTTCGCCGCAACTTTTGTGTGCGTTAGCAGTTTCTCTTTCGCTCAATCGGGCGAGTTCATTCAAGCCGCTGAGGATACCAGCGATGTCCGTTACAATCAATACGGTGCAAAAGTTGACTACTTTGGACTAAAGGCTGAGTCACAAAACAACATTCTTGTTATTGAGAACAAGGAAAAAAACTTTAAGTTTTGGTTGGACAACCGTGTTCAGATGGACGGGGCTACCTACTTTGGCCTGCAAAACGGCATGGTGGACAATGACGGCAACCCTTACATGGCTGGCGGTGTATCACTGCGTCGTGTACGTATGGCCGTAAAAGCACAAGTATCTAAATACTGGTATGGTGAATTAGACCTTAATTTTTCGAATGGTGTATTTGAACTGGAAGATGCTATTGTTGCCTATGCCGGAATACCGGGCGTAGAATTGAAAGCCGGTAACTTTAAAGAAGACTTCTCTATGGAAGAAACAACCACCTCGCGTTACACTACCTTTATGGAGCGCGCTATGGTGGTGGCTATGTTTGCCCCCGGTCGCCACGTTGGTATCTCAGCAGGCTGGCACCGCAACTGGTTACGCGCTTCGGCCGGTATTTCATGGCAATTGGTGGACAATGCCAGCACCCGCCTTAACGTAGAGGAAATGAGCAAAATAGGTAAAGGAATAGGTGCCAACTATACCGGTAAAATTGTATTTATGCCATGGGAATCACAAGTTGATTACGGATTACATTTAGGTTATAACGTTTCTTATCGTTCAGGTAAAAAAGTAGATGACAATACTTCTACCGGCGAAGCTGCTCCCCGCGGCTATAACGGCAACTACTTCAGCACCCGCAACGCTACGGCTATTAACCGTACCAAATTTATCTCTGCTGAATACTACGGTGTGGACTACGACCTTCTTCAAGGCGCTGAATTTGCCGGTTACTATAAAGGTTTCCGTTTTGCCAGCGAGTTTATTTTCAACAACAGCTATATGGACGCTAACTCACCTATACTTAATGTAAATACCAATACCAAAAAATTCTGGGGTTTCTATGCTCAAGCATCTTACCTCCTGTTTGGCGGTAGTCAACGCTATGACAGCAGCCAAAGTGAGTTTACACAACCTATCCGCGGAAAAAAATGGGGCGATGTGGAATTGATGTTCCGTTACGACTATGTGAACCTCAATAGTGAAGACGTTTATGGCGGTTCCGGCGAAAACTATGCCGTTGGTGTTGTTTATCATATCAACAACAACGTGAAGTTTATGGTGAACTATCAATATTCACGTGATGATAAATATGCCAACAATAAGGGTAAAGCTATTATCGGTAAAACCATTGATGGTATACCTACTTCCAACCCTAAAGAGGCCGCTTCTGATTTTGGCGTGCGCTTCAGCACCTTGCAAGCACGTATCGAAATTGATTTCTAGTATTAAACAGAAAAATTACAATATATGAAAAAGATATTATTTCTCTTAACAGTATTAGTGGGATTTGCTTCCTGCGTGAAGAACGACCCTTACGTACCGCCCAAATCTTCGGAATTTAAAGACGTACTCTTTATCAATGAAGTAAATGGGTGGCCGGCCGATGCCGAAAAAAATGTAGAGTTTTATAACTCGGGAAATACCCCTATCAGTCTTGAAAATTTCGTATTGGATTATGGTGGAAAAGAAACCTGGAAGGGACGTGAGGGTGATGTAGTTCCGGCTAAGGGATATAAAGTAATAACAGGTGCAAAAACCTCTTACCCCGGTATGAGTACCGGCCTTTCAGCCAGAAACCCGAATGTAAACCTAACCATATTTGACACTAATGGCGGCATTGTTGACCGTTACGAAAAGAAACCCGATTTGATTGGCACACCGCTTGAAGTTATGTGCCACATGCGCGTTCCCGATGGCGGAACCTGGTATTATGTTCAACCTACCGCAGCTACTCCCGGCGCAGCAAATATTGCTAACGCCGGCGACCCCAGCGTAGTAGAAAAAATGCCTCCTATGGATGGTGCCTCACTTGAAGTAACACTGGAATCCATTGAACCTGCAGCTCCCACACCTGCTGATGATGTTACCATTATTGTAAAAGTAGTGGACGAAAACACCATCTCCAGCGTACTATTGAAATGGAAGAAAGATGGTATAGACCAAACCGATGTGAATATTACCAGCACCAAAGTCGGCACCAACTATACCACTATTATCGCAGCACAAGCTGAAGGAACGGAAATAAACTGGACAATAGAGGCCACCAACAGCAAAGGAACTAAAGCATCTACGTCTGGAACTTTCACTTTTGCAACACCCGCAGCTGATTACACAAAACTGAAAATAAATGAAGTAAGTGGTGTAGGCGCTGATGGTGAAAAATTCTATGAGTTGATTAACACCGGGAGTGTTGACATCAACCTGGCAGGTTGTCAAATATACTACAATGCGAATGGTGCAACCGGTGGAACAGTTCCTACCGGCGATGGTGACAAAACTTGGGAAGGAACAGCTTCACAAGTAATTGGAACCGGTGCAAATAAATTATTTAGCCTCGTTGGCAAAGGTGTTGATTTCACCAAAGGCCTAACCGCCGGCCGCATACTTGTGATTACCCTAAAAGATCCCAATGGCAATGTGCTTGACCAATGTATCCGCGCAGAAGATACAGGCGAATATGCATTTACAGACAAATCGTTTTCACGCATTCCCGACGGAACAGGCCCCTATTACTTCACCATACCGACACTCAATACAACCAACGGCACGGTTACTACCGGATTGACATTGGTACCCCAATCGCAAATTGATTATGCCTCAATAGTTATTAATGAAATTGATGGAAATAAAAAATTCATAGAACTTTACAATAAGTCTGCTGCTGCTGTGAATATCAGTGGAATGAAGATCTACAAAAACCGTAAAGATGATGAAACAGGAGGCGAATGGTTAATCCAGGTTCCGGCTACCCCTGCTACAACATGGGCTGTACCTGCAAATACGATGCTTCCTGCCAATGCATACTTTGTGATTCCTATGGGAGGCTCAGATGTATCAACTGCAGTAGCATCAGCAACTTGTATTATCTCTTCTGTTATTGTCAATAATGGTATCTCAACTAAACAAAACCTGAAAATACAATTGTATGCTCCCGATGGAACAACCGTAATAGACTCATTTGTCCGCAAAGGCACCACCGGCGATTATGGAGATGCTATAACTCCGGATTATAGTAAAACAACTCCCGGCATTTACTCCTTTGCCCGCACACCGGACGGTACCGGTTCATTCAATCTTACTGTAACCTCGCCCGGTCTATCTAATACTGCAAGCCAAGGCGTTATTGTATCCGACTAATTATAAGAAAAGAGCAATAATCCACATGTCACTGAAACCATTTCGCTACATACTTCTACTCGTTCTTATGGCAAGCCTCAGCGCTTGCCTCAAGAATGATGTGGATGATGACTACAAGTCTCTGCCCTACGAGGTGTACGACATGAGTGTGCCGGAACCTTCCGACCTGTGTTTGAATTTTTCAGCTACAGGGCTCTTTGCCATCAGCGACCAAGGTATGGTTTTTGAGATAGGATTTAACGGAGCTACCATTCGTAAGCTTACACAGTATACCAATCCCAGCCCCTCAACAAAAGACGACATTGAAGGAGTTTGTATTGACCCTGTAGCAAAAAATATTTTTGTAGTGAACGAGCGATCGCTGCGTGTGAGCCGCCTCGATGAAAATGGGAAATATCTTGACAGTTTCACCATTCCCTCGTCGGCGTTGAGTCCGCAGACAGCCAATGACGGCGTAGAAGGTATCACCTTAAATGGTGACACCTTTTATTTTGTAAACCAGCTAAAACCAAGGGTATTGCTGAGTTACAACCGCATCACACAAAAATGGTCATCGCAAATACCTCTGGACTTTTGCCTTGATGTCAATGCCATTAGCTACGATGCCACTGACAATACCTTGTGGATATTGAGTTCCCAATCACACCGGTTGTACCAGTGCAGTATTTCCGGAAAGCCCATCAAGGTACTCAATGTTTCCTTCATCACCCAGCCTGAAGGCGTATGGGTGGATCGCACCAATAAGGTTGCATACATTTGTTGTGATAAATCTAAAAAGTTATACAAAGCATCATTAAATAATTTACAAGACTATGAGTAAAGAAGAATTAAAAATCGGAGAAATCTCAAAACCCCGTTTTGAGTACCGCTCATTTGGCCGCTGCTTCAAAAAACAAGCCGACCGCATGGCTCGCCTATCAGTACCTGTACCCGAAAAAGTATGGGAACGCAAATCGGTGGAAACTTATATCGTTAGTCGCAAAAACGACATCAACAACACCAAAATCCGCGACGGTAAGATGGATATCAAAACCTTCGTGCAAAATGTTGATGGTTTTGAACAATGGAATCCCCTCATGAAAGGTGAGTTCCCCATCAGCGCTGAGGTATTGAAAAAAGAGGTATTCCCCGCTTTCATGGTGGATATGCCCGAACTGAAGAAAGATACTTATACCCTGGAAGAATTCATGGGTATGATTAAAGCTAATCCCGACCTGCAAGCGGTGACCGTAGAGAAACAACGTTACGGTTACATGGTAAACAACACCATTTGCGAAACCGGCGATGTATATATCAATGGGGCCAAAGTAGTGACTATCAACTCGGAATCAACCGAGGTGGAAGATCTGAAGAAAACCGTGGCTGACTGCGGGCTCGAGGGTGTTGAAAACATCAACTACCTGCAAGCTATCAAACGTGTAATTGGAATGACCGATAAACCCTTGGCGAATTAGTTAGAAAGTTTATAAAGTTGAAAGTTTATAAAGAGAGAGGCAAGCCTTTTTCTTTATGAACTTAAAAAATTTTATAAACTGCTATCTTTCTCTTTATAAACTTTACAAACTTTTTTACTTTATAAACTAATATGGCACAAGAAATAGAACGTAAATTTTTGGTGAAGGGCGACTTCATGCCTTTCGTAAATAAATCAACCCGCATTGTTCAAGGCTACCTCTGCTCTATTCCCGAACGTACCGTGCGCGTGCGCATCAAAGGTGAAAAAGGCTTTTTAACTATCAAAGGTATTGGTAACGACTCAGGTGCTTCACGTTTCGAATTCGAAAAAGAAATCACCGTAGCCGAAGCTACTGACCTCCTCAAAATTTGTGAGCCCGGCGTAATCGACAAGGTACGCCACCTGGTAAAAGCCGATCCTTACACTTTTGAAGTGGACGAGTTTCACGGCGAAAATGAAGGCCTCACCGTTGCTGAAATTGAGTTGCCCGACGAAAATGCCGCCTTCACTAAACCTGCATGGCTGGGTGATGAAGTAACCGGTGACAAGCGTTACTACAACTCAATGTTGATGAAAACTCCTTATACTAAATGGTAATTTAAAGTTCATAAAGTTAGAAAGTTCATAAAGTTAGAAAGAGAGTACATGAAGTTCGACAGGTTTGAAGATATAATAGCGTGGCAGAAAGCCAAGGAACTAACAGTTAAAGTGTATGCTATATTTTCGGACAGTAAAGACTTTAGTTTCAAAGATCAGATTCAACGCGCAGCAGTATCAATCATGAACAATATAGCAGAAGGATTTGAACGCCGTACAAACAATGAGTTCAAACACTTTCTATATATTGCAAAAGGATCTTGCGGCGAAATTCGTTCTATGTTAATTTTAGCACTCGAATTAGACAAAATTTCCAAACAAGATTATGAATATTTATACTCTCTTTCATCTGAAACTTCTATGATACTATCCGGACTAATTAAAAGACTTTAAAACCTGTCTTTCTCTTTACAAACTTTATAACTTTACAAACTTTATAACTTTATAACTTTACAAACTAATGATGGATCCCTTGGATATGAACAACTACAGGGTTGAACAGTTACCTGTCCGCCCGAAAAGTGGTTTTGAACGCTATATGGCGTATGCCGGAGGCCCTTTGGCTATCCTGGCCTTTATTGTTATATACTTTTTTGCCGACATTCCCTTCCTTAACAATATAGGAGCGGACCACCTTACCGGTGATGCGGTGAAACGATATAAAGACCTGGGCGTTGAAGGCTTTTCGCGCATTAATTACGCTATGTTGGCCATCTTTGCCGCCTCTATCATCTTATGGATTACCGAGGCCATACCCAACTACCTGACATCGTTATTTGTAATTTTAGCTATTGTACTCACAGGCGTGGCCACGGAGAAAGTGGCCTACGCCCAGTTGGGTCACCCTGTGATGTGGCTGAATATCCTTTCTTTCGTGCTGGCCAGCATGCTGGTAAAAACCAGAGTAGCTAAGCGCTTTGCCCTTTGGTTTGTAGTGCACTTCGGCAAAAATGCCACTTGGATATTCTTCAGCTTCATTATCATCAATTTGGTATTATCAGCCTTTATTTCTGCTACTACCGCCAAGGCTGCCATCCTACTGCCCATCTTTATGGTAATTGCAGCTATCTATGGCGCCACCGGTGGTGAGAATAAAAACAACTTTGGTAGAAATATAGTACTGCAAAACCTTTTCCAAATCAATATCGGCGCCAGCGGTTTCATGACCGGCTCGGGTGCTAACCTGCTCGCCGTATCGCTCATTATGGGTGCGGGAGCTTCCATGAGCTACCAGCAATGGTTTGCCGCGGCCTTCCCCCTCTGCCTCATCATCATTCTTATAGGCTGGTTCTTGGGCACCAAGGTAATTTTCCCTATTAAAAAAGAAGAAAGCGTACCCCAAATTGAAGGAGGTATGGAACGGCTGAAAGACGAGCTGGGCAAACTGGGCAAGATACAAACCGACGAATACAAGGCCATAGCCATCTTCATCGGCGTGCTGTTTATGTGGGCCACCAAAGGTACATTGCACAATATCAGTGAAACAGCCGTGGCTTTTATAGGTGCGGTAGTAGCGCTAACCCCCTACGGCATTGGTGTAGTAAAATGGAACGATATTGATATTCCCTGGCACTTGCTCATCTTCTCCGCCGGAGCTTATACCCTGGGTGCGGGATTAGATGCAACCAACTTAGCCGGGACATTCATTGATGCAGCTTTTGCCTCTATGGGTGTTACGGCCCAAACCCCTTTTTGGGTACTCTTCACCGTACTCACCGGCGCCATGATGTTCAGCGCCTTGCTATTTCAATCAAAAACCATGCGCACCCTTATTTTTGTCCCTATCGCCATCGGCATAGCACAAAAATTCGGTTATCCGCTCTTAAGCCTCGCTTTCCCCGTAGCCTTACTTATTGAACATGTTTATGTACTGCCCTTCAACAGCAAGCCCGCAGCACTGCTTTATACCACCAACCACTACAGTTGGTCCGACACCTTTAAATTTGGTGTCACCATGATGATTATCTCATGGGGACTGATGTTTGTATGGGGCGAGACAGTTCTTCGCTGGCTCGGCTACACCCCTAACGGAGTCTTTTTTTAAGATCTTTTACTATGAACTTTGAACAATTTTTACCGGACGTTCCACAGAACTACATACAGCTTTTTTTAGTCATCGCCTTCTCGCTGTTGATTGGATTATCACAACGGAAAATACAATTAAAAAGCAGTGAGAATGAAGCCTTCTTCGGCTCCGACCGTACCTTCACCCTTATAGGAATGTTAGGATACATTCTTTATATTATCGACCCTAGCACTAAAATATTCTGGGGCATAGGCGGTTGTGGACTTTTGCTGCTTTTAGCCTGCAACTATTACTTCAAGCTCTATCACTTAAAACGCTACGGACTCACCTCCATCGTCATAGCTTGTATCACATACTGCATTCCGGCCATTGTAATGACCCAGCCCCTACCCTTCACCTTATTGGTGTTAGTAGTTGTATTGCTACTCACTGAGATGAAAGAAACATTTATTTCAGTGGCCAATAAGATGAATAGTGATGAGTTTGTTACCCTGGCCAAGTTCCTTATCATTGCAGGTGTCATATTACCCCTCCTGCCCGATGAACGTATATTTGCGGCCGTTAACCTTACCCCGCGCAATATATGGTTGGCTACGGTAATTATTTCCGGTATGTCCTACGTTAGCTATCTGCTACAAAAATTCGTATTTAGAAATTCAGGGCTCATTGTCTCCGGTATCTTAGGTGGTTTATACAGCAGCACGGCTACCACCGTAGTATTGTCGCGCAAATGCAAAAACGCACCGGAAGCCTTACATTTCCAATATGCCGGTGCTATCATATTAGCCAGCGCCATGATGTTTATCCGTATCATAATCCTTTTGCTGATCTTTAACGCTACCCTCTTTTTCCATATTTGGGGTTATTTCCTCATTATGTTTGCCGTATCTTTTGGTATTGGCTTAGTCACTTATTACCGTAAGGTGGAAGGGGTGAAAGAAATCAAACACCATACGGAAGACCTTGACGACAGCAATCCCCTTGAATTTAAGGTAGCGCTTATTTTCGCCCTATTGTTTGTGGTATTTACTGTGGCTACCCACTATGTGGTAACCGAATTTGGCGCACAGGGATTGACAGTACTCTCCTTTGCGGTTGGGGTTAGCGACATTACGCCCTTCCTCACCAGCTTGTATCAGGGTGAGTTTACCATTGTGGTGCCGGCTATGGTAGCTATGGCCACCTTTGCCGCCACTTTCAGCAATGATATTGTGAAAATGTTTTATGCCATTTTCTTAGGGCCAAAAAATAACCGGCGAATTTTAATCACCGGCTTTTCTGCTATATCAGTAGTTAATTTACTGTTACTATTCTTCTTGTAGGCTTTTTTACTCGGCATACACTACCTTCCAATCGTCTTTCATACTGATGACGGTCCAGTTGTGCTGTTTAGCCATGGTTAGCGACACATCGGGGTCTTCATAATACTCATACTCCCGTACAGCATCATCATGGTTAACA
>JAVBSQ010000017.1:0-6782 GCA_031556695.1 Bacteroidales bacterium
CATCGTATAATAATAACGGCGTGTCTCGATTTTCACTCCATCGAGATATTTATCCACCTTAACCGGAAATCCTTGAGAATTATAGGTGTACACGTAAGTATAATCTTTGGGAACACCCGACGAGTTATCAATTTCAACTAACGGATTGTGCAAAGAAGCAGTACCTGCCACCTGTATAGCCAAACAGGTCCAAGGTAATGGAATAGGTATCATCCGCTCTACGCTGAAGTGGTTATCGTAGGAAGGCCATGAAGCGGTGCCGAAATAATTTCCTTCCCTGTATTGCAAACATTGCTTGTCATTCCATATCAACGTATCTTTTTCGCCCGCGTTCTCAAAGGACGTCAACATGCCTTTGTTGTTGAAGTAAACATAAAACAGCACCTCATCATTATAAACAATATGCATTGAACCGGAGGAATAGGAATAACTCATTACATCAAAAGGAATAGGATTCCCGTTATTATAGTTAGACCAGATTTCCGAAGCGGGGCGGTTTTTCGCATCATAAGTCACCTGTATAAGCACCGTGGTATCACAGTTTCCACGTTCATCAAAAGATAACTGATAGGTATTCCCGATATTTTCTCCTTCATAATTTACAGCATACCCAATGGTCAATGCCAAAGACGCAGAGGATTCTGCTTTTGTGAACATAAGGATACCGGTTATTTTCTGCTCCTTATCGTAAGAGCAAATAAGCGAGTCCTGCCCTTCTATGACCCTTGTCACGCTTTTAATACCATACCGGCTAAATGATAAACGCGTGGGCACGATTGTTACCTCATCATCTCCATTATTGTCGCTTTTACTACAAGCAACGGGGATGCATAATACAGCAACAATGAATAAAATAAAGAGTATTGGTATATTTTTCCTCATACAATAAATTGATTTCCAGTGTCAAATATACAGCATATATTTGACACTAGCTATCAAACAGCCAACTTTTCCACCTCAATTGCTTCTTTCACATAAGTTTTCAGCACAGACTCCAGTTTTTCCACCTCTTGGAGATCGGTAAAGCGGATTTGTCGCCCTACATGTGTGTTTTCCCCCATTTTGATGAGAATGCCTTTGGGGCCCTTCAAGGTGGAAAAGGTGGTTGGTGAAAATTATGCGGTTATTTTTTGTAGCTATTTGTTACCCAGTCCCGTTAGGGAGGGTCTCTCGGTAAAATCCGGTAACACAATGCTCATTCGCGCGGCGTACAATATAACCATGAAATCCGGCGCCTGTTCCGCGCGAAATACACAATCTGCCCATAACGAAATCGATCGAAAAATCCCCATAATATCTATCACCCATGATGCGCGGACATGATCAATTTGCGCTATTATGTACATCCTGCACCGCGCATTAGCTTTGCATTATCTTATTCTCTGCCAACATGCTCTCCCTAAAGGGAGAGAAAGACAAGCTACCAACCATATTTTACACCGGAGCCATAAAAATACCACAATAATTCGGCGAGCTATCTCGCTCTTGGAAAATGATAGTCGGTGAAAAGGTAAAAATTTTCTCGGAGAATTAATTGGTAATGAGCGCTATTTATTTAAAAAATAGCCAATTTAACTCTTTTCTATCAATACACAGTGACAAACAGACAGGCTCTCTATAGAAAAATCTACATAATTAAATTTAAAAGCCTCCATTATATTCAGACTGCACAGCTGCGAGACCAGCCTAATAAAAGTGCCAAGTATTCTATAGTTCTAAAAAATCACGTAAGACATCTCTTAGTGACATTCTTCTTTTTCTTCGGGTCGAAAAAATTTCTTCAATAAGATCCGTCTCAATTTGTTTTAATTTTTCATATTCTTCATCTGAAATATAATAAATAGTTGTTTTAGGCAATTCGTCTTCTATTCGCCTAATTTCTTTACTAGTACGACCTTGAGTCTTAACGGCTCGCCTATACACACAAAATTCTTCATTTGAATCATCCAATTGAAAATTTGCTTGTATTCTTCGTTCTTTAGTTGTCATTTGTCTGAGAATTTTGAGGTGTATCTAAATTATTTCTTCCAGAAATTAAATCATAAATTCCATCAGCCACTCCTTCGAGTAAAGCTATATCATATTTAGATTTAAAGGCCTCTCTTTTATTGCTATCTACACATAAGAAACCAAGGCAATCAGCATTTTTACCACTATCACGAATAATTGATGTAATCGGAATTACAAGTTCACTACTATAAGGTAAAATACCTTTATCATAGCAACACTTACTTGTACTTTCATAATTTTTTGTTTCATTTATACTATTATTAACATAATGCTTATCTGCTGCATTATTCATAACTTGATTTAAGCAATAGGTAAAAGCAGTATTTCCAATTAAGGTATGTTTAGTGCCTATATATTTTTCTGTATTCCTCATATGATGGCTTGTATCACGAGTTAAATTTATTAATACAGTCTGTTCAGTTACACTAGGGTCATGCTTAGGAACCTTAATTGAGACAGAACATTCAGAGTCTGTTGTTTTGTTATATATTTCTCTCAAAAAATTACAAAAGTTCATCATTATTTTCATAAACTCCTTATCATTATGCCTGGCTTGTTTTCTATACGCATGAGTATGTGCAAATCCATCTTTTAATAAGATTATAGCATCTCCATAAACAGCATTCCTATATACTTCATGAAAATACTTCAATACTTCTTTAAAAAAGATAAGAAAAAATCTTAAAACAAAAAGTACTCCTAGAAACCCAACCCCCAATTTTATAGATCGATCTGCATCTAAGTGAAAAATTTTCTCTCCCACTGTTAATGTGCCAATAAGCGCTCCTATACTACCTGTCAAAAACCATTTCCAAATTTTCCACTTGGTTGCATCAATAAAACTTTTAAATAAAATCTTAAAGGCTTCTTTATAATTAATTACCATATTATACCGTTTGCTTACATTCTATATTATAAAATCAAACACCCTAATTACAAGTAATTTTCCAGATGCACTTAAATATAGTCGTAGCGACTTCTCTGAGTGTCGTAGAATTTGTGTAAGTACATATAGTTTTTATGTCAAATATTAATTAGGACGATTAGTTTTTATATTATCCAAAAAACACTAACCACGTGTTACTCCGACAAATGTATGAATTAAGTTCCATTCCTCCAAATAATTTTGCATAAATCGACCCATTTTTATAACTTTGTGGATTAATTCATTATCAAGACCATGAGTACTCCCGTTACTGAACCCGCCAACGAGCGCACACTGAACTTTATTGAAGAGATTGTTGAAGCCGACCTGGCGTCGGGCAAGCATAAGAGCATTATCACCCGTTTTCCGCCGGAGCCCAACGGTTACCTGCATATTGGACATGCAAAAAGCATCTGTCTAAACTTCGGTTTGGCGAAGAAGTACGGCGGCAAAACGAACCTCCGCTTTGACGATACGAACCCGGTGAAGGAGGATACGGAGTATGTGGATTCCATCAAGGAAGACGTGCAATGGTTGGGTTTCAACTGGGCCAATGAGTTTTATGCCTCTGACTATTTCCAACAGTTGTACGATTGGGCGATGGAGATGATCAAAAAAGGCTTGGCGTATGTGGATGATCAGACACAGGAGGAGATACGCCTAACCCGCGGAACGGTAATGAACCCGGGCAAGGAAAGCCCCTACCGCAACCGTAGCGTGGAAGAGAATGTCGACCTCTTCACCCGCATGAAAAACGGGGAGTTCAAAGACGGCGATAAGGTACTGCGCGCAAAAATTGATATGGGCCACACGAATATGCTGATGCGCGACCCTATTCTCTACCGTATTATCCATACCGATCATCACCGCACAGGGAGCACGTGGTGTATCTACCCCATGTATGACTACGCCCACGGACAGTGCGACTCAATAGAGAATATCACACATTCGATCTGCACGCTGGAGTTCGACGTACACCGTCCGCTCTACGACTGGTTTATTGAGAAATTGGAGATTTTCCCTTCGCATCAATATGAATTCGCCCGCCTCAACCTTACGTATACCGTGATGAGTAAACGCAAGCTGCTGGAGCTGGTAAAGAACAATTATGTGAGCGCTTGGGACGATCCGCGCATGCCTACGATTTGCGGATTGCGCCGTCGTGGCTACACGCCGGAAAGTATTCGCCTGTTTGCCGAAAAGGTAGGCGTAGCTAAACGTAATAATGTTATTGACCTTTCCCTGCTGGAGTGGTGTGTACGCGAAGACCTGAACAAACGCGCCAACCGCTATATGGCAGTACTGAATCCGGTGAAGGTGGTGATCACGAACTATCCCGAAGATAAGGTGGAGATGATGGATGCGGTGAATAATCCGGAGGATGAAAGCGCCGGCAAGCGCCAGCTACCCTTCTCTCGCGAGATTTATATTGAGCACGATGATTTTATGGAGAACCCTCCGAAGAAATATTTCCGTCTCTCGCCGGGTAATGAGGTGCGCTTGAAGTATGCGTATATCATCAAGTGCGAAGAGGTGATCAAAGACGAGCCGGGTAATATAAAAGAATTGCGCTGCACATACGATGCCGAAACCCGCAGCGGCGGCAGTAGCTCTCGTTCCGTGAAAGGCACCATACACTGGGTATCGGCTGCACAAGCCGTTCCCGCTGAAGTGCGACTGTTCGACCGACTGTTCACCGAAGCCCACATGGACGACATTCCCGAAGACAAAGACTATAAGGATTATTTGAACACCGAATCATTACAGTTAACAAAGGCTTACTTAGAACCTTCATTAAAAGAGCTGAAGGCCGGTACCAACGTGCAGTTTGAGCGGTTGGGGTATTTTGTGGCGGATAAAGATAGTAAGCCGGAGCAATTGGTGTTTAACCGCACAGTGACGCTGAAGGATACGTGGGCAAAGATTGCCTCAAAATAATATCGCATGAAAACATTACAATCGTTAACTGTCATTGCCTGCGCTATGGCAATGCTTGCCGGCTGCGGACAACCTGCCTCGAAAACGGCCAAAACACCGGTTATCCCAATGGAACAACGGGTAGATCCCGACCTGCTAGTGGGTTTTGCAGATAATGAAGATATTGATTTAAGCCGTGAAGCATTGACCGCTCTTCAAGCCGGTTTCCAAAACATTGCGGGCATCAGCGACTCGGAAGTGAAGATATACAATATCAAAATAAGTACGGCCGACAATAAAGATTCACTCCGCCTGCGTATTTACGAACCGGTAAAACGTCAGGAAAACGTGGCCGGTATCTACTGGATACACGGCGGTGGTTATCTGTTTGGCGTACCCGAGCAGGACGACGCGCAGAGCATACGTTTTGTGAAAGAAGTAGGCGCCGTGGTGGTCGCCCCGGACTATCGTACCGCACCCGAACACCCCTACCCCGCTCCCTTTGACGATGCATTCGCGGGATTGCAATGGATGGCAGATAATGCTGCTTCGTTGGGGATAGATAAAGACCGCATTGCTGTGGTAGGCGCCAGCGCCGGCGGCGGACTATGTGCTGCGGTGGTGCTGAAAGCCCGTGATATGGGCGCTCCGAAAATCGCTTTCCAGATGCCGCTCTACCCTATGATTGACGACCGTTGCACCACCCCTTCGCATTTTGAGGATTTCACCCATAAAGTGTGGAATAATGATGCGAACGTGCTGGCTTGGGATTATTATATTGGACACGTTGACCCTTCTAAACGCACGCCTTACATGGCTGCAGCCCGTGAAACGAACCTGGCCGGATTGCCCCCTGCTTATTCCTGTGTAGGTGAACTGGACCCTTTCCGCGATGATGCGGCCGACTATATGTTCCGCCTCTCAAAGGCAGGCATTCCTGCGGAATTCCATCTATACCCGGGTGCCTACCATGCGTTTGAGGTGAACGCACCGCTATCGGCTTACGCCAAACGGGCGGTAGATGAATACGTATATGTATTGAAGAAGGCGTTGAATAAATAAATTCGCTTATTCCTCCAACAAATATCTGTAGATAAAACTACGGTCTTCCTGCTGACTGAAGTCGCGCTTGGCGCCGCGGTAGCCATGGCGACTCTCCGGATAAACCATCAGTTCAAAATCCTTACCCTTATTCTGCAACAAATTCACCAGTTGATAAGTGTTTTGCACGTGCACATTTTCGTCGCGCAAGCCATGGGTAAGCAATAAGCGGCCTTTTAATTTATCTGCATGGGTGAGCACGGATGCGCTTTTGTAGCCTTCCGGATTTTCCTCCGGCGTGTCCATGTAGCGTTCGGTATAGATGGCATCATACAACACCCAATCAATAACACTACCGCCCGCAATACCGTGGGTAAACACATCGGCGCCATAGGTCAGCGCATAAGCAGTAATATAACCGCCATAGCTAAAGCCCGTCATCATTACCTTTCCGGCATCTGCCTGGGCATTATCAATCAACCATTTCACGCATTGCTTATAGTCTTCCATCTCCCAGTAGCCAAGGTTACGGTGCATATAATTCTGCCCCACCTTTCCGTTGTGCCCGCTACCACGATGGTCAATCCAAGCTTGGATCACACCGTTCTCGCACATGAATTTCGATTGTTCACTGCAAGTTACCGGAAATCCCTCACGCACCTGCAGATGGTTAGGGCCGCCATACACCGAGAGGAGTACAGGATATACTTTCCCGGCTTCCATATTCGCCGGTTTAATCAGGCGTATAGGCAGATCAAACAAGCCGTCGGCGGATTTAATCACCGTAAATTCTGCTTCCGGACATTTGAGCGTACTGTCTTTCTTCTCTTTTATCAGCTTACCTTTCAAGGTATATTCGTTTTTTTAACCCCTTACCTGCACTGTATTC
>JAVBSQ010000136.1:0-22227 GCA_031556695.1 Bacteroidales bacterium
AGGCCTGCTTTGTTTCGGGCTATACATAGTACCACCCACCTTCTCCGCTACCGTGCGGTTGGCTAACAACATAAACTCTTCCACCAAAGAGCCCGAGCGGGTATTAGGCTGGATATAGGCATTCAATGGCCGCCCGGCCTCATCTACTTCAAATTTCACACGCCCATTACCTTCAAAGACCACCGCTCCATTCCGGAAACGATCTTTTCGCAACAACTGCGAGAAACGATAAAGCACCTGAAGTTCTTCGGAATACATACTTTTTTCATCGTCCAGTATTTTATCTACCTCTTCATAGCTGTACTGATATTTAGAGCGTATCCATGTCTTACTAATTCTCTCCTTCAACACTTTTCCGGTTTCATCTATTTCAAACAAGATAGAAAAAGCCCGCCGCTTATCACCTGCTGAAAATGAACAATTTTTCACTAATTCTTGCGGGAGCATCGGAATAGTTCTTCCCGGGAAATAAACACTGGTGCCGCGCATATACGCCTCCTGATCCAATTTTGAGCCCTGATCCAAATAATAAGCAACGTCAACAATATGTACACCCACTTCCCAATTGCCGGTTACCAATCGTTGCACCGTAAAGGCATCGTCTATATCCTTCGTTCCCGGAGGATCAATCGTAAAAGTGGGTCGGAAAGTATAATCAATACGATGGAAGGGTTCCTGCGCACTTGATTTTTCTTTTTTCACAATGATATCCCGTGCTTCCTGCTCCTGGTCACGTGTAAAGAAATAATTAAAACGATAGCGCTTCATATACACCACCATGTCACGATCCTTGTCGCCACGCTTGCCCAGCACTTCTACCACCTTTCCACGTAAGGTCATCTTCTGCTGTGAGCGTGACTCCAATTCCACCGTCACCGCATCACCATCTTCCGCACCATTAAGGTTTTCAAGGGGCACAATAATATCACGGTAAATATTATGCTCGGGAATAAACCAGGCTTTCTCCCGCAACACCTCAATAACCCCCGGTATGCGGCGCTCGGCAAAATTCACCACACGCAATACTTCTGCCTGAGGGTTTCCTTTTGCATCTTTACCGATAAGGGCATACACCGTGTCACCATAGCCTGCCCCGCGCAATTGAGAAGCAATGATAGGTACCGGATCATCAAAATAAATAGATAACAGCACAGGTTTATTATCACGCATATCCACCACACCGGTGTGCCTGTCGTGACGGCGTAAACGATAACGATCGGGGAAACGTTCTTCAATTAAACCCTTCACCTGAAGGTCTCGCAAGGCTTCCTGCATCAAGCAGCGGGTGTTGGCATCACGTATATCCAAAGCGCTAACCAGCCGGGTAGCCGGCACGCTTTTTTCAGCGCTCATTTCCAAAACCCGCAGTATAGTACGGGAAATGCGTTGTCGCATCCTTTTTTTTCGGAAAAATAATTTATAAACCCAAACATTGCTCATACTGCTATGCTTGCGCGTAGTAACTCTCTCTAAGGCAAAGCTATTAAAAAAGCCGGAACACTAGATAGCGTCCGGCTTGCGAGCAAAATATGTAAAAAGGTTAGGGTTTGTTAATGCGTTAAAATTTGCACAAAGATAAGTGTATTTTTATATGTTTTTATACACTATTTTAGCTAATTTCGTTTTTAACAAAGGCATGGCTATCCGCAATTTTTTATTACCTTTGTGAGTTAATTTATATTTAAATGACTTTTTCAACCAAGTGTTTAGCCTTTTTAGGCGGTTTATTGACTGTTGCAGTGGCCTGCTCTCCAAAAACAACAGGAAATAAAATGGCGGTTTCCGGCGATCGTCTGGAGATGGAAAAACGATATTATTTCACGGAAGCCCTAAAATATGACGCCCTAAATGATAAGAGTACAGCTAATGCATTATATCTGCAAGCTATAAAAAACGATCCTGCATGTGATGCCTGTTATTATAAGCTGGCCGACATGTACCTGCAGTCCGGCTACTTCCGCCAAGCTCTTTTATTCAGCTCCACAGCAGCACAAATTGACTCCTCCAATATATGGTATCGTTTACAGTTATGTAGAATTTTTGTTCTGGTAAAAGACTACAACAAGGCTTTACAGCAACTGGACTACCTCGCATCAAGAAAGATGGAAAACAATGAACAGGTGTTGCTCTTGCGCTATGAAACACTCATGCACACCGGTGATCCGGCGGGAGCAACAGAAGCGCTGAAAATCCTCAGCCAACAAACCGTTAACCCCAGAGTATACACCATATTGGGCGAAAGTTACGGAAACATGGCTCAAGATTCACTGAGCCTGCATTACTACCAACTCGCATTGGAACTAGATCCCACCTACCCTCCCACCTTATTTGGAGAAATGGATACCTACCGGCGAATGCAGCGTTTTGATATCTTTTTTGAAAAATTGTACACTATCAGCGCCAACAAGGAAGTGCCCTCTGAAATGAAGGCAGAATACTTGTCAACCTTAATGAAAGTGCCCAAATTCACCCCTATATTTCAACCACAGCTGGATACCGTATTTCAACTGTTGCGCACACAGCCGGACAGTATCATAGAGCCCCTGTATGGCGGCTATCTCATACAAACAGGACAAAGCGATTCCGCCCTCCGTGTATTCCGGCAAGCCGCTACCACCTTCAAAAATGATAGCGGGCTATGGGAAACTTTCTTGGGATTTATTTACTACCGGCAATCATGGGATAACCTTAAAATATATGCTTCCGAGGCTATGGAGCTCTTCCCTCAACAGGCCAACTTTATGACCTTAAAAGCCATTGCACTTTGGCAACAAAATGATGTGCCTACTGCTATTGAACTTTTGGAAAAATCTCTTCCTCTCAGCAAAAAAGACACCGGGCAAACCCTGCAAACATACGCCTTGTTGGGCGACCTGTACCAACAAGACAACAATAGTAAAAAAGCTTTTGCATACTATGAAAAAGTGTTAGCCTTAGACAGTCTTAATATCAGCGTGCTCAACAACTACGCCTACTACCTGAGCGAAATGGACAAGCAACTGGAAAAGGCCTACCGTATGAGTCAAAAAACCGTTTTGGCGGAACCCAACAATGCCACCTACCTCGACACCTTTGGGTGGATATTATACCGCATGGGCAAGTATACCGAAGCAAAGGCTATCTTTAAGCATGCTATGATTTATGGAGGAACAGACAGCGCTGTTATCCTTGATCATTACGGTGATGTGCTCAATGCCTTGGGTGAAAAAGACGCCGCCGCCGTATATTGGGGAATGTCCTACCGCAAAGATCCGAACCCTGAAGTAAAAAAGAAAATACAATAAAGAATGAGAAAGGCGTTTCATATTTTATTGTGGATAATTATTTCCGGCACGCTACTGCAGGCGCAGTCCGTGTCGGAGCTGAACAAACGCCGCAAGAAATCCGAAGCCGAAATCGCCTACATAGATAAACTGCTAAAAGCTAACGAAAGTAAGCAGAAAAGCGGTATTGAATCACTTCATCTCACCCGTCAAAAAATCGCCCAACGGAAAGAGATGATAGCCAACATCGACCTGCAAATACACATCATTGAGCAGGAACTGCAAAATAAAAACAATTATGTGGGCGACCTGAAAGCACACTTGGAGGTGTTAAAAAAATCATATAAAAACTTGATTTACCAAGCCTATAAATACCGCGATAGTAATTCATGGCTCATGTTTGTAATGTCCAGCAAAGATTTTAATATGGCTTACCGCCGCTGGCAGTATTTCAAACGATTATCAGAACATATCAATGAGTTGGCCGAAAATATTAAAACCACATCTAAAAAAGTAAACACGGAAATCATTTCTCTTTCTGAAAAACGGCAGGAGCTGGCCGCTTATCTCTCACAAAAACAAGCAGAGATGGGGAACCTGGAAAAAGAAGAAGCCGAAGTGCAAAGCCTGATGAAGAACCTCTTGGGACAAGAAAAAGATCTTCGTAAAAAAGCAGAACAACACAGACAAACAATCAATAAGATCAATCAGCAAATTGAGCGTATCATTATTGAAGAAGCGAAAAAACGAGAGAGAGAGCAGGCTAAACAGAAAAAAGAAAACAACAATTTACCTGTTGACCGCGTATTAACAGCCAACTTCGAAAATAACCGCGGCAATTTACCTTGGCCCGTTCACAAAGGGGTTGTAACCAATAAATTCGGAGAGCATGACCATCCTGTCTTTAAAGGCGTAAAACTACCCAACAACAACGGAATTGATATTTCCACGGAACCAAACAGCGTGGCAATGGCTGTATTCGGCGGTACTGTAACCAGGATTTTTAATATCCCCGGAATGGCTAACTGCGTGATGATGCAGCATGGCGGCTACTACACGCTATATTGTAAGCTCAGTAGTGTAACTGTAAAAACAGGAGATAAAATATCCGTAGGGAAAAATATAGGTACCATACTCACTGAAGATGGCAATACCATATTGCATTTTGAATTATGGAAAGGCATGCAAAAACAAAATCCGGAATTATGGCTGGCAAAATAAACAACATGAAGGTCTGGTTGAACAATTACAGCCTCTATAAAGCAGCAGGACTGGAAAAAAAACAGACTAAACAGGCTGATATACTGCCTTTAATGGAAGATTTGCCGTGTGGCGTATTTAAGACGGAGAAGATAGGCAAATCATTTGAAGGGCGTGACATCTACGGCATATATGCCGGAACGGGAAAAACCCGCGTACTGGCATGGTCACAAATGCACGGCGATGAAAGCACCGCCACCCGCTCTCTCTTTGACCTGTTCCGCTTTCTTACGGCTGACGATGCTTTCAATAGCACCCGTAAAGAAATATTAAACAATTTATCTATACTGTTTGTCCCCATGCTCAATCCCGACGGGGCCGAACGGTGGCAACGCGAAACAGCACAGGGCATAGACATGAACCGCGATGCGCGAAGAACTATCACGCCGGAAGCACAACTATTACAAAAATTGTGCACGAATTTTCAACCTCACTTCGGCCTCAACCTGCACGACCAAAACAGCTATTATTCTGCCGGAACATCACGTTATCCCGCTACTTTTTCCTTTTTGGCCGCTCCGCCCGATGCCAACGACAGCCTCTACCCCACTCGCCGGAACGCCATGCAGTTAATTGTACATGTGCATAATCAACTGAAACAATTTTTACCTTTTAGCATAGGACGTTGGAATAATGACTATGAACCGCGTGCCTTTGGCGAGTGGTTTCAATCACAACGTGTAGCAACCCTGTTGGTAGAATCAGGTGGTTTCCCCGACGATATGGAACGCTCAGAAGTACGGCATTTCCATTTTGGTATCCTTATTGAATTACTGCACGGAATAGCCACTGCTGCATTTGAGCAGGAAGATATTGCACGATATTACAACTTGCCACTCAACCGTGAAAACGGTATGTTTGACCATATTGAAAGAGATATAGAAGTTACGATCAATGAAAAAACCTTTATTTCCGACAGAGGTTATCGCGAAGATGAAGTGGTTACAGGCGATTTAAAAGACTATGGCAGTTATGCCGAACTAACTAATGGTACAAGGTAACAAGGTACAAGGTGAAAGGGTAAAACTATGTTGAATATTATTTGGATTTGTTTCTTTTTAGTGGCTTTTGTAGTAGCCTGTATTGCCTTCACCCTCGGTGACACGATGGTGTTCAGTCGAATGATAGACAGCACCTTCGCCATGTCAAAACTGGCAGTAATAGATATTGCCCTACCCCTCATTGGCGTGATGACGCTGTGGCTCGGACTGATGAACATAGGTGAGCGCGCCGGCGCCATCAATCTCCTATCGCGCATTGTAGGGCCTTTCTTCAGCAGGCTCTTTCCTGAAATACCTAAGGGGCACCCTGCTTCCGGGCAAATATTAATGAATTTTTCCGCCAATATGCTAGGCCTTGATAATGCTGCTACCCCGCTGGGATTAAAGGCGATGAATAGCCTGCAGGAGCTCAACCCGCAAAAAGATACCGCTTCCAATGCACAAATCATGTTCCTGGTGTTGAACACCTCCTCCCTCATGATTATCCCCATAAGCATTATGGCACAAAGAGCCGTCTTGGGCGCGGCCAACCCCACCGATGTCTTTTTACCTATATTGTTTGCTACCTACATATCCACCCTCACCGGCTTGATTGTAGTAAGTATCAAACAAAAAATAAATTTATTCCACCGCGCCATTATTGGTTGGATCGGCGGCATAACGCTGGCGCTCGGACTGTTGGTTTGGTATTTTGCCGGGCTGCCGAATGAAGAAATGAGCACAGTATCACGCGTAGCCGGCAGTGCTATATTACTCTTGATCATAACCGCTTTTGTGGGTGGCGGTGCTTATAAACGCATCAATGTATTTGATGCCTTTATTGATGGTGCCAAAGATGGGTTTCAAGTGATGATAAAAATCATTCCTTACCTTGTGGGAATGCTTGTGGGTATTGGAATTTTCAGGGCTTCAGGAGCTATGGGTTATATTATTGATGGTATTGCCTGGTGTGTGAGTCTTTTTGGCGCTAACACCGACTTTGTAGGCGCTTTGCCCACCGCCTTCATGAAACCCCTCAGCGGCAGCGGTGCGCGCGCGTTGATGGTGGAAGCCATGAGCACTTATGGGGCTGATAGTTTTCAGGGGCGCCTCGCCTGTCTCTTCCAAGGCGCTGCCGACACTACTTTTTATATTGTAGCACTGTATTTTGGTTCCGTGGGCATTAAGCGCACACGTTACGCTATTGGAGCAGGCCTTATTGCCGACCTGGTTGGTGTGATAGCCGCCATAGCCTTAGCTTATCTGTTTTTTTATTAGCCTTATTTTCTCTTAAACAATATCATGTACGAAGCATTATCGGTTTTAGACAGCGTTCGCTTAAATTTCAGTTCCGGCGGACTCCTTTTCATGAACATCGCCATTGGTTTTATCATGTTTGGTGTGGCACTGGATATCAAGTTAAGTCAGTTCAAAGAAACCTTCACCCGCCCCAAAGAAGTCACCGTAGGTTTAATAGCCCAGTTTATATTATTGCCACTTATCACTTTTATTGCTGTATGGCTGGCCGGTGACTTTATTACTCCCGGCGTAGCTTTCGGCGCTATTTTAGTGGCGTGTTGCCCCGGCGGCAATGTATCCAACTTTATCACCAGCATGGCTAAGGGTAATACCGCATTGGCCGTAAGCTTAACCGCACTGGGCACTATTTTGGCAGTAGTAATGACACCGCTAAACTTTGAGTTGTACGGGAAACTATACATGAGCACTTCACCCTTCAATGTACCTATAGAAATTGAAATTATAGATATGGCGCGCACCGTGTTTATTTTGCTGGGAATACCCATTGGCGCCGGTATTTTCATTGCTTACAAATTTCCCGCATTTACAGAAAAAATCAAAAAGCCGGTAAATAGATTATCAATGATTATTTTTGCGCTGTTTGTAATTTTTGCCTTCAAAAAGAACTACCATTATTTCATAGATTATATTTTATTGATATTCTTTATTGTTCTTATTCATAATGCTATGGCCATGTTTTCAGCCTACTGGTTTGCGCGGGGCTGTAAGTTATCACAAAATAACTGCCGCACGGTAACCATTGAAACAGGCATTCAGAATTCAGGCTTGGCGCTGGCCCTAATTTTCAACCCTAAAATATTCCCTCCCGATTTGCAGGTGGGGGGCATGGCTTTCATTGCTGCCTGGTGGGCTATTTGGCACATTATAGCCGGAACGGGTTTGGCCGGTTTTTGGCGTTGGAAAGGTTTGAGAAAAGAAAAAGTATAAAAATATGTCGCTAAAAAATATAGATCAATTTTCTTTTGGCTATCAGCTATTATTTGCTGTTACCAAGGTGTTCCATTGTATATTTTACAAAAAAATTACGATACGCAACCGTGAGTTGATACCGGAAAATACGCCGGTCATTTTTTTAGCCAACCATCAGAATGCCTTGATGGATGCTTTGGCCATACTCTTTGGCGTGAATAAGCCCATAGTGTTCATGGCGCGGGCTGATATGTTCAAAAAGCCCGCCATAGCCTCTTTGTTATATTTTTTAAAGATCATGCCCATTTTCCGTCCACGTGATGGAGCGGACAATATGGGACAGAATGATGCTATATTTCGCCGTTCAGTGGACGTATTGCGCAATCGCCGTGCTATGGCTATGTTTCCCGAGGGCGCCTTCAATCCCTATAAAAACCTGCAACCCTTAAAAAAAGGTTTTGCACGCATGGCCTTTATGTCTGAAGCTTCGGCGGATTTCACGCTCAACCTGCACGTAGTACCGGTGGGTATTGATTATAGCGATAAAAAGAACCGTAATGCCGAGTTGATGGTGCAATTCGGTAAGCCTATCCCCCTGCTTCCGCTAAAAGAAATATACAAAGAAAACCCTACTCAAGCATATAAATTGTTAAGTGAGCAGGTACGTGAAGCATTACTCCCTTTAATGATTAACATTGAGGCTACGGAGTACTATGACACATATATGCAGTACTTTGATTTCCACGTGCCTATTGATTTAAGTATGGAAGAAAAGCCTGACACACACTACAACCGCTTTGTTTTACAACAGCAATACGCTGAAGCCTTAAATAAATTAGCGGTTGAAGATCCTGAGTCAATGACAAAGTTGCAAAAAGAACTTTCAGACTTTCCCTGTTGGCCTAAACCTCTCTCCCTTTTGCGGTTACTCCGATCAGTGCTATCACTGCTATGGAGTATCTGCAAACTGCCGTTCTACCCACCCTTATTAGCTCCTCAGTGGGTGTTGCCAAAAATAAAAGACAAACAGTTTGTAGCCTCCATCAAATTTGCGGTGTGGATGTTCGCCTCTTTTGTGTATTATCCTTTATTAATATTAATTATTGTATTGTTGTGGTAAAAAAAATAATTGTAGCATTTATATTCCTGTTGGCTATGTTGCCAGCGTGGGCACAGGATTCCACCAAGGTGAAAGTGAAAGATAAGTTTTCATTGGGTATACTGCCGGTGGTGGCTTTTGATGCCGACCTTGGTTTTCAATATGGCGGATTGGTGAGTGTATATGATTATAGGAAACCGGCTATTTATCCTGATTATCGCCAGATGTGGAAGGTGGAAATCTCACGTTTCACCAAAGGGTCGGGTACCAATCAGCTTTATTACGATGCGAAAGATATTTTGCCTTGGGGCCTACGCTTATCCGCCAACTTTGCTTACATGACCGAACAGCGGTTGGATTTCTATGGGTACAACGGTTACCAAAGTTATTACAATAAAAATTTCACGGACGACACCTCACCCGATTATATCAGTCGCGTGTTCTACGGCTATGAGCGAGACCAGCTGCGCCTCAATGCAGACATTATAGGCGCTTTACCCTGGAAAAACACTTATTGGCTGGCTGGCTTCGGTGTTATGCATTCCACGGTGGCCACGGTGGATATCGACAAGTTAAATAAGGGAGAGTCGGACGACAAGAAATTACCCGATGTGCCTTTGTTGTATGATAAGTATGTGAGTTGGGGTCTTATTCCTGAGAATGAAAAAAATGGCGGCTTTGCCAACTACCTTAAAATTGGCGCCTTGTATGACTCACGCGATATGGAGGCTAACGCTTCACGCGGTATTTGGGCAGAAGCTACGCTCACCTATGTGCCTTCGTTTTTATTTAATGACGGGGTGAGTTACTTGAAGGCTGAGGTTGCTTTCAGGCAATACCTCACTTTTATCCCTGATAAGTTGACCTTTGCCTATCGTTTGGTTTATCAAGGTACGCTGGCAGGACATACCCCTTTTTATATGCAACCATATATGATCAGCGCCTATTCCTCTGCCACCAAAATCGACGGTTTGGGAGGAGCCCGCAGTATGCGCGGGGTGATGCGCAACCGTGTGGTGGGCGACGGGTATACCTTTGGTAATGCGGAGTTGCGGTGGAAAATATTCCGCACAGTTATTGCCAAACAGAATTTTTATGTAGCCTTGCATGCTTTTGTAGATGCCGGGATGGTGGTGCAGCAAATTAATTATGACAAGTCAAAAATTTCGGCGGAGGATTTAGCACGCTATTTCAATGCCGATTATAATGGCCATGATGGCGTACATACCGCTGCCGGCTTGAGCTTACGTATAGCCATGAATGAGAATTTTATATTAGCTATAGACTATGGCTTCCCTTTCAACGGGCAAGATGGCCGGTCAGGCGGACTGTTTATCAACGTGGGGAACTTATTCTAGAGCTGCTTTTCAGTCAATTTTTTAGTGGACAGCAAGCCGCAGGCGGCCATGATATCTTCACCTCGTGAGGACCTAACGGTAGTTACAATACCTTTTCCTATCAATGCATTTTTAAACTTCTCTATATTGCTCTCCAGGGCGGGAAGCAACGGACTGTCGGGTATGGCATGAAAACGAATGAGGTTGACGCGACACTCCATGCCTTGTAATAATTTCGCCAGTGCTATGGCGTGTTTAGGTGAATCATTCCAACGGTCGAACATAATATACTCGAAACTCACCCGTCGTTGTCCGTACCAGTTATATTGCCGGATTAGGTCTATTATCTCCTCTATAGGATATGCCTTTTGCATGGGCATTAATTCTTCTCTTTCTTCGTCAAAGGGGTTGTGTAGGCTTATAGCTAAATGCGCCTCGCTTTCGTCTAAAAAGCGCTTTAATGCGGGCAATACACCTATACTTGATACGGTAATGCGGCGCGGGCTCCAACCGAATCCCCAATCGGAAGTTAATATTTGCAGGCTGCGGAGTACATTATCGAGGTTATCCATCGGCTCTCCCATGCCCATATACACAGCGTTGGTCAGTTGGCCGCGTTCAGCCACGTTGCGAAATTGATTGATAATTTCGCCGGCGCTAAGGTGTGCCTGAAAGCCCTGCCGGGCAGTCATACAGAAGTGGCACCCCATGCGACAGCCCGCTTGTGACGAAACACAGAGGGTGGCGCGGTCGGCCTCAGGGATCATCACTGTTTCAATGCACTGTCCGCCCGTAAGGGGGAAGAGGTATTTACGTGTGCCGTCGGCAGAGGTTTGCACTACTGTTGGTGCGGAGCCACCTACCACAAAGTGTTCATTCAATTGTTGACGCGCCTGCTTGGAGAGGTTTGTCATTTCATCAATAGTAGTCGCATGTTTTTTGTAGAGCCAGTCGGCTATTTGTTTTCCGGTGAAGCCGGGCAATCCCATTTCTTTTACCAAAGCGGTTAATTCATCGGGGGTTTTTCCAAGTAAAGTTTGTTGCATAAATTTAATTAAATGGTCATGGCGGTTGATTTTTTTGCAAAAGTAAAAAAATATTTTGATTAAAATTTGGAAGTATGAAAAAATTGTTCTTATCTTTGTCGCGAAGAAAATTAAAATCCGCCATCTGACAACCGCCCCATTCGTTTCTTTTTTTATGAAAACACGCCACAAGTTTCTCACGGCGTTATCCGCGTTCAGCCTTATGGCTGCTTCGTCCTATGCACAAAACATAGGCACCAAACTCGACACTTTTGTGGAGGGTGAACTAAAACCCATTTTCAGAGCGGTAGCTGTTGCTACTTTTATCATCGGTTTTCTTTTTGTGATCGGCTATATATTTTTTGCCGAATCCGGAAAGTCAAAAAAGGTGATCATGAACGTCATTATAGCTTGTGCCGTACTGGCCACTCTATCC
This sequence comes from Bacteroidales bacterium, assembly GCA_031556695.1. Taxonomy (GTDB): domain Bacteria; phylum Bacteroidota; class Bacteroidia; order Bacteroidales; family UBA932; genus UBA932. Next base: position 11,630 of record JAVBSQ010000136.1, read on the forward strand.
GGCGTCCTGGCTTGGGTTAAAGGCATCGTCTGATCTCGTGTCACGGATAGTAAAAATCAACAAAGACATCAGTGTTTCTCCGAGGGTCTTCGGTTTATCTTTGATGTTTTTTGTCCTCCAATTTTTGGTTTTTGGAGTGTCCGCCTTGGTGTTTCTTTTAAATGCCAGCATCATAAAGGTTATAGCTTGGGGATTACTGAATGCCACCGCTTATCTTCTATTTTCACGCATCTCAAACAAGGGACACCAACAGCGGATTTTACTATCACACGATATTAATTTACAAATTGATACAGCAAAAGCAAAACATGATACAACCGCTATTACATAGTAGTTCTAATTGTGCATACACCAATGCCGGAACCTTTATCCTGGGTTTCGAGATCGTGCTGCCGGAAATATTTTCTCTGTCGGAATCCAACATAGAAAAAAGCAGGGAGGTATGGATAAGTTTTATCAAAAATTTGCCTGTCGGTGCATTGATTCATCGCTTAGACGCATTTACAGAGGCGCCTTTTGACACAACAGTACTACCAAACGAAAGCTATTTCCAACGGGCTTACCAAAAACATTTTTCACAAAGAAAAACACTTCATCAACGCTCCTGGCTCTTTGTTTCTACTCCTAAGCTCAAGGGCTTTGATAATACGCTGCTCAATCCGTTTGCCGAGAACAGTATAGAAAAAGCGGTGGAAGAACAAGGATTCATCAATGAGGAGTTTCGCGCGGCAGTTAACAACGGCATAGCCTACCTCAACCGCGAACGTTTATTCACACTACACCCCATGCAGGAAGAGGCAATGCGCAGGTTTAATTTCCGGTTTTTCAATCTTTTTATCCCGCATTATTCTAATACGTTGGATTTTGATGCTGCGCTAAAAACCGCAGACACTAATATTCATCTGCGTGTGGGCGACAACCTCATTGGAGCTTTCAGCATTTATGATGAAAAACAACTTCCCAATGAGCTGGCTTGCATTGCCCGCGATCCTTATCTGGACAACAAACTTGATTTTCGAACAGCCCTCGGTGACTTGCTGGGATTGTATTTCCGGCGGCCCCACTACCTCAGTACCGTTATTCGCCGGGACGACCTGCACTACTGGGCCGGCCGCATCAAAGCCAAGGCCGACGAATATGCACGCCTGGCCTTCCTCTCTAAAAGTTTTAATAACCGGCGTGAAGAAATGGAAAAGCTGCATGACGACCTCACAGGCAATTACAGCAATGACCTTATAGTGCGCAGTAATACCTCCATTATATTTTGGAATGATAATCCCCTTGAATTTGATAAAACAAAAAACGAATTGTCGGCTATATTACAAGGGCAGGATATTATGCCCTATTACCCTTCCGGCAAGCACCTAAAAAATATTTTTGTTACCTCTAATCCTTTTTACACGGCTCAACAAACTACTCTTTCTCTTTATCCCAATTTTTGTGCCGCCCCTGTTTCATTTTTCACTACGGTGGGCAATTATCAACATGATGAGAAAGGCTTATTTTTTGCCGACCGGTTTAATATTCCTGTCCGCCGCGATATTTGGGACGAGCAAAAGAAATATATTAAAGCTCGAAATTTCGTACTTATCGCTCCTACGGGAGAAGGGAAAAGCTTTTTTTTGCAGGAGTTTATGCGACAGATGAAAGAAGCGGGCGTCATTCTCGTTATTATTGACCTGGGAAAATCCTTCCACAAGTTTTCCCGCCTTATGGGTGATGATGCTGCTTTTATTGAATACAAACAAGGCCGTCCGTTGGGGGTCAACCCTTTCAATGCACCAGCGGTGATGTTGTTGAATCCGGAAAAACTCAACGGATTGGCCGAGTTTGTTTTTGCTCACCTGGATAGTCAGACGACCATCCGTGAAAGTGATAGGATTTTCCTGCGCAACTGCATTAAATATTACATTGAAACGGATAAAGAGCATCTTTCTTTTAGCCATTTTATTCGCTTTTTGTATAAATATGAAGCCGAAATAAAATTGAAATTTAAAGAAGAGCTGCGCTATTTCGATTTTGATAAAATGAAAATTTTTCTTTCGGATTTCATTGATCAGGGTATCTTCGCCTTTCTTTATGAAAATACAGAAGCTGATTTTCATATCAGCAACTCCTTGCGTAACAAAAAAGTAGTGGTATTTGAAATTGATGAAGCCAAAGACAATGAACGCATTTTAGCCGTACTCTTACAAACTATAAAAGACACTATACAGTCGAACATTTGGAGCGACAAAAGTAAACGCGGCTATATTCTCTTCGAAGAGTTTGCCAAGACATTAAAATTCGGCAACGTACTATCGCAGGTGGAGTTTTACTATCAAGCCATTCGTAAACAGGAAGGTGGCATTGGTATTGTATTACAAAGCACCACTCAAATTCCGGAGAACTCCACCTCTGATAGTATTTTTGAAAACACACAGTTGCTCTTCGCCCTATATAACGAGAACGGCTACAGGCACATGCGCGACCGGTTGAATATCAATGATGAGCACATGCTTAACCAACTGAACAGCCTGCGTAATAATTTTAGCGGAGAACGTAAATACAGCGAGGTCTTTATAAAGCAAGGGCGGCGTTATAATGTATTTCGCCTGGAGGTGTCGCGGGAACAATATCTGGCTTACATCACCGACGGTGAAGAGCAGGCCGGACTGGCTCGCCTGGAAGAAGCGGGTAAAACAATTTATGAGGCTATTGACGAATTAAAATAAATTTATATGCATGCATTAAAAAAATATATTTATACCGTTTGTTTGACTTTATTGTTTTTGATGGTTTATCCCACGAATTCCAATGCTTTTATAGGTGATGTCATGTCGGCTGTAAAAGAAGCTACCTTACAAATACAACGAGCCGCTAAGGCTATGAAATGGTTAGAAATCACACGAGAGGTGGTAAGTTATCCCAATGAGTATATCCGGGAAGTAAACCGCATTACCGATGATATTGACGCCATTAAACGAACAGCAGCCGGGGCACAGTTGTCAGTAGCCGACATGGATAAGTTCCTCAACCTGGCACAGCAATACGGACAAGCATTGCAAAAGTCACTATCTGAGTTTCAAGGGATAATAAATATTGTGACGGAGACACTCTCTGCTATCACCACCGGTGGAGCCGATACGGTGAATATAGAACAACTGTTTAATGATGTGAAAAAACAGCACAAAGCTAACATGCAATCGTTGGCAGGAGCACGAAGGGTAGTCAATAACACCAAAGCCCTGCTGGCGAGTTGCCATGCAGCCAACAAAGTGGTTAACAGCACTAAGAAGTTAAAATAAATGAATGAACTGATTCAACAACAAGCTTTAGCAGTGAAAGACAATCTCTCACTGCAGGAGGCTTATCAAACGGTGATGAAAGCAAACAGCGAATTTTTGGGTGGCTTTCATACCGTGTTGAATATATTGTGTATATTATTTATTCTCCTAAATTTTCTACGTAGCGTACAGCAACAACCCTTTATTTTTTCAGGGTCTACACAAAGCGCCCTCTCTCCTATGTTCCTGATCACGCATGTGGGATTGATATTTGCTATTTTGTTTTACCGGCAAATTTTCAGCTTCTGTGAAGGTGTATTGGTCAATTTGAGTGACGGCATTGTGCTCAGCTCCGGCAAAGCACAGGAAATTTGGAGCGAATGTTTGGAAGAATTCTTTGTGCAGGCCTCGTGGGATACAGCCTCTAAGCTCACGGAGTATAACACGGCGCTAGACCCTGCTCTCACAGATATTGAAACCATGGGTAACGACAACGGGATAACTTTACCACCCAATAGTTGGGCTTACGCTTTCTGCGCCATCAGCACTATTATCAGTTTTTTCAGCTACCTCATGAGCTTTGTGGCTTATGTAGACCGCTCATTGGTACTTTTGCTGCTCAATACACTGGCGCCAATAGTTTTCGCCCTGTCTATTTTGCCCGACTACCGGCGACTGACGGCTAATTTTTTCACCCTCCTGCTAGCCGTCATGCTCGCCTATCCCTTCACACTTATTGGCTTTAATATAGTTGATATCATCTATATACGATTTTGTACCATACTGGAGATAACGGGCAATCTCAGTAGCATCAGTGAGGTAACCGCTATCATTAGTAGTCGCGGCAGCACAGGCCTCAACAGCATGGTGGAACAACTTAACTATCGCATTTTTGTGAAACTGCCCCTGTTACTTTTTGTGCTGTGCCTAAAATTGAAATACTTAAAATTGATCATAGAAACAATATGGAGAATGTTGAAGGCTTAGATACTTATGTGGTGGACGTGCGGGCAGGTATGTTGAAAAATAAACTGATTGTATGGTCTGCAGTAGCTTTAGTGCTGCTGTCCATAGCCGCCGCTGTATTCATTGCTTTATTTTACAGCAGCAAAGCTATTGATCAAATCCGGATCATCGACCGGCAGGGTTACGTTTACAGCTCTACCATAATTAACACCAATGAGGCCACAGAGCTACAGATGCGTGCCTTTCTGCTCAATTTTTGCAAGCGCTGTTATCAGTTTGATAAAAATAATATAGAAAAAAATCTTAACTGCGCATTGGCCATGGGAGACGAAACAGTAAGCGGGTACATTGAGATGCATCAGCAACCGAATGATATTTACCATGCGGTGAAAGGACTGGGACGCGTGGCGACAGTGAATGACACGGAGATTTTAGATAATCTACAATTGCTCAACAATAGTTTTTCCCTCCTATTTACCCAAGAGCTTAACGGAGCAACAACACAGCTATACAGCGTGATGATAACCGGCAATATCATCTTCATAACCCCGGACAGCGTTGACAATCCGAATGGATTTTGCATAGTAAATTATACCGAAACATATCAACAAAAATAATGAAACTTACTAAAAAACAAATAGCGGGTGCATCACTCATAGCAATATTCGTAATAGGTGGGGTATTGCTCTTGCGCCTGCTTTTTTCTTCTCCTGCGCAAAACAGTCACCAATCGGTGCGCTTCATACAGCGGAGCGGAGAAGTGAACCTCTCCAGGTTTGCTACCCAGGTGGAGGCAGGAATGGAGCCGGCACCGGCGCGACAGACAAGCTGGTCGTCCGAAACTATCAAAGAGGATTTTGATGCCTATATCTCGTCGCCACCCATACCGAAGATTCCCTTGCTGGAAGAACCTGCATATGAACCGGCATATAAACCGGCAATGGCTAAAACGAAATCCGGGCAGATAGTAAGTGCTGAGGAGGTATTTGAAGTGAAGAGAAATAAATCGGCCGGCCGCGGCTTCCGTCACTCTTTTGAGGAGGATATCCCTGCTACAACTGTTATCTCTACAGTTAAAGAGCAAAGCCCTCCATTTCAAGCCAAACTCTTTGCCGATGTCAATTTAAGTTCAGAAGCGCCGGTGACACTTCAGATAACCCAGGCATTTATCGTCAACAATTGTGAAATTAAGAAAAACACCTTGATCACCGCTTATGCCAGGCGGCAGGGACAGCGTGTGGAGTTCACGCTCACCGGCATTCCGGGATGTGGCGGCATGGTAATTTGTTCCTACTGTGCCTATGGTGTTGATGGAAAAAAGGGGCTCTTTATGGAAGCACAGGCTGGCAATAAAGGGATACAAACAGCCACCTCTTCGGCTAAGCGTGAGGCTACACAAGCGGTGAATAGCGTGCTGTCCACTTATGGAGGTGTGGCGGGGCGTGTATTGGGTTCGGGCATCAGCGACGTGGTGTCAGGCACAGGAAGGGCTGATAATACGATACTATTAGTGGAGGGTATGAAAGTGATTTTTAGAGAGGATAAATAAGCTCAACAAAGAATACAAACAGGGGCGATCGGGTGTTTTTGTAAGGGAAGGTTTTACGGTTTCCCGACGCCTGCTGTTTTTTTGGTGCATAATTAAAAAAATACTAACTTTGATGCGTGAACAAATAGGAAAATATTGTTTAGATCTTTCAAAATTGATTTTTGCACTAACCGGATTTTTATTTACTAAACAAAAAAAATAATGGAACTTCTTTACTTATATGCATTCTTAGCTGTTGTTGGACTTTGCTTATTAACCTACATCCTTATTGTCGACGCCAAGGAAAGAAAGCAAAAAACAACGGAGTCAGCTGAAAAATAGTTATTCACACACAATAGCATCTACTTAAATTCTTCAAAAGCTAATATTTTTGAAGAATTTTTTATTTCTCCATGCAACAAATGGAAAAAGTATCCGTCTTATAAGTGAATGAAGTTTAAAAACGACATAGCTACCGCGCAGCGGAATTTATATAATGAGCATTACCGCCGTATATACAACACTTGCCTGCGTATCGTAAATGATCCGATGGAGGCGGAAGAAGCTATGCATGACACATTTATGAAGCTCTTTGCCAAAATGGACAGCACGGGCTCACCGGATAATTTTTATGCCTGGAGCAAGAGTATTGCGGTAAATACCGCCATCGACCGTGTCCGCAAAAAGAAAATGTTGTTTGAATCAATAGAGAATTTACATGTAATAGAGGAGGATACGTCTGTATATGAGGAAAAATTACAATTATCTGTTGAAAAAATAAAAAGAAGGATACAAGACCTGCCCACAGGCTATCGCATCATTATCACCATGCATTTGTTTGAAGGGTTTGATTTTGAAGAAATGGCAGGTATCTTACAACTTAAGGAAGCGTCGGTGCGTTCACAATATTCGCGCGGACGGCAAAAATTAGTACAATTGATAGGACACAGCAATCATGGATAAATTTAAAACATATATCAAGGAACACCGCGAGGAATTTGATACCGAAAGCCCTTCGGCAGGACATTTTGAGCGTTTTGAGGCTAAACAGCAGCAGAACGATCAACCCGCACGGCGTGCCGTTCTTTCCTGGCATTGGGCAGCAGCAGCTTCAGTACTGCTATTATTCTCTGTTGGAATTTGGCACTCCAAAGGAGGGAACAACACAAGTTCTTCCGTCACAGTGCTATGCAATGACCCTGCAAATATGAAATCGTGCTACCTTCAGCAAATGGAGGAAACAGCAGAGGTGATAGATCAACTATCGGAAAAGCTGGATCCCTTCACGCGGGGAGACCTGCAGATGACGGTGGTGGGAATCATTGACTCTAACCGCACTTTTGACCAGGACTTACCCGAAGAGCTTTCTAAAAAAGAAACTGATACAATCCTGTCGGCTTACTACCGTCAGAACCTGGAAGTGCTGCAAAGACTAGCACAACAATTAGCTATGAAATAAACTAAAAAAATATATTATGAAAAAGATTTTATTACTCGCGCTTCTATTGCCTTTTTTTGGTATCGGAAATGTATGGGCGCAAAAAACAGAGACTTTCAGTGTGGCTAATTTCTCCGGCATTAATGCTTCGAGCGCCTTCAACATCACGGTAAATAAATCGTCTACAGAAAGCTTGAAGATAGAAGCTGATGAGGAGATCATGCCTTATGTGCGCGCTGAAGTAAAAAATGGGGAGTTGAAATTATATGTTGACGACCGCAAAGCAGTAAAAAACATAAAGGTATTGAAGGCTACCGTTGGAGTGCGTAATCTAAACAAGGTAAAACTTTCAGGCGCCTGCAAATTGAACAGCAACGATCTTTTTGAAACGGACAAATTTGAGGTTGACCTAAGTGGGGCATGCAATGTACAATTGAAAGTAAAAGCTCGCAAGCTGGAGACAGATGCCAGTGGCGCTTGTCGCCTCGACATGACAGTAGAAGCACGGGAGGCAGAGTTTGACCTTTCGGGATCAAGTTCTGCACAACTGACTTTAAATATTGCCGAAAAAGTATCTGTTGATATGAGTGGCGCCTGCAAGGCCACAATGCAAGGCAGTGCTGTAAAAGCGGAATTTGAGCTTTCGGGAGTAGGTAATATCAAAGCTGCGGACTTGGTATGTAAGAACGTGGAAGTAGAAGCTTCCGGGGCCAGCACGGTAGAAGTACATGCAACCGATACTTTAAGTGTTGACAGTTCCGGTGCTACGAACGTGCGTTATAAAGGTCACCCTACTTTGAAACTGGACAACAGCGGCGCTTCCAAAGTGAAGAGCATGGAATAATAAGTTTTGGCACGAAATTTGCAGTGTTTTCATTAAAGTAAACAATTTACATTATGAAAACACTGCATTTTTTTATCTTAATAGCTTGTTGTTCCTTGGGGCTTTCACCATTACAAGCACAACAACCTGCCGCAGCCCACCAATTAGACGAGGAGGCTATCAAACAGGCGAACAATCCATTGGCACCTATCAAGGCTTTTAATGTACATAATTATTATATGCCCACTTTGTTGGGGGTTGATGGCGCTACCGCTAATCAGGCATGGTTACGGTATGCCCAGCCCGTGGGTAAATTTATTTTCCGTGGTTCACTGCCTATTGTGAGCCGAAATATGCCTAACGTTTCGGCTGAGTCGGGCTTAGGTGATTTTAATCTTTTTGCTATTTACCTTTTATCTAAAGAAGGATCAACTACCGAGCTTGGAGTGGGTCCGGCTCTAACGTTTCCTACAGGCACCAATAATATGGGTGCGGGAAAGTTTCAGGCCGGTCTATCGGCCTTACTCTTTGCTAAAGGTAGCTCAATCGTACAGTATGGAGGCTTGCTTACCTGGCAGACTTCCTTTGCGGGCGACGGCAATCGTGAGAATGTAAATATGCTGTCGGCTCAGCCCTTCCTGCTATTTCAGTTGGGTGGAGGTACTTATTTGCGTAGCACGGGTATAGCTAACTTTGATTTACATAACGGCACTTACAATGTGCCGGTGGGTTTGGGTATAGGCAAAATACTCAAGGTGGGCCATACGGTATTTAACCTGTTTATTGAGCCTCAATATTCCGTATTTTCTCATGGTGTAGGCCAGCCCGCGTTGCAGGTCTTTATAGGGTTTAACACCCAGTTTTAAGCGTTCTTTCGGCCGGAGTTGACGGTGCTACGGCAAAGTCAAGCGCGCCAATATTGAATCCGGTAGTCAACCATATAACAATGGAAAATGGAAAGTTGAAAATGGAAAATGAAAAGACATCAAATGCGTCCAATCATTTTCAATTGTCAATTTTCAATTTTCAATTAGCTTGGTAATGAAGTGCTGCTATCCGCATGAGGGTTTCAGCTGAATAAATCGGCTACTTTTACAGCACTAGGTTATCTGTTGATGTAAGCGTTCGGCGTGGTGCCGGCGGGCCAGCGGAACAATAATGGTTCGCAGTTCAACAACCGTGGTAACAACGGAATCTTTTGGAGTTCCTCTGTATATAGTGAGACTAACGCCTGGATACGCTATGTCAATTACACAGAGTCGCGAGTTAACCGTACCAATGCCAATCGTTCTAACGGCTATTCCGTGCGCTGCGTCAGGGATTCAATTTATTTTTTACAAATTGGCTTTTACCTCAGCGATAAGGTCGGCATACTCAGCATCGCTCAAGTATACTTTCTGGGGATTCATCTCAAAAGTGCTGCCGTAGGAAGGACCGTCAACATATTTGGGAATAAGGTGAAAGTGAAGATGTGCCAACTTGTCGGAATAAGCACCGTAGTTAATTTTCTTCGCCCCAAAAGCTTTGCTCATGGCACCGGCCACACGGGCCACATCTTTCATAAAGGCGTTACGGTCGGCATCACTCAATTCAAACAATTCATTCACGTGGCCTTTGTAGGCTACAAGACAACGACCACGGTAGGTTTGTTCTTTGAACAAAAATACGGTGGAAGCATCAAGCTGTGCAATTTCAATCATCAGGTCATGTAGACGCTGGTCTTTTTGGCAGTAAAAACAATCAGTCATAATTTTCAATTTTCAATTATCCATTTTCAATTCGAGAGTGACGGGACAGTGGTCGGAGTGCACCACCTGATCCAATATGTCGGCATACTGCAGTGCAGGACGCAAATTTTCAGTAACGAGAAAATAGTCGATGCGCCAGCCGAGATTGCGAGGACGGGCTGCCGAACGATAGCTCCACCAACTGTAACGCTCACTGTCTTTGCAAAACTCACGGAAGGTATCTACATAACCCAGCGCCACAAATTCGTCGAACCAAGCTCGTTCTTCGGGCAGGAATCCGGACATGGTTTCATGTTTCTCCGGAAAATTAATATCTATGGGCTTATGACAAATATTTAAGTCGCCGCAAATAATCAGTTCGGGGCGTTCTTTTCTTAATTCTTGTACAAAACGGGTAAAATCAGCCAGATACTTCATTTTAAATTCTTGGCGAACATCTCCCGTGGTGCCTGATGGGAAATAAGAGCAAATAAGGGTTTTTGAGCCAAAATCGGCACGCAATAAACGACCTTCGTTATCATAATCAGGAATACCAAGGCCATAATGTACGGTGTCCGGTTTAATTTTAGAGAAAATAGCGGTACCGCTGTACCCTTTTTTCTGCGCGGGGTTCAGATAGCAGTGAAACCCTTTCTCTGTAAATAATTGCACCGGAATTTGATCTTCCTGTGCCTTCAATTCCTGAATACAAATAATATCAGGATTTTCTTCGTCCAACCAGCGGTCAAAACCTTTGCTGATAGCCGCTCTGATGCCGTTCAGGTTATATGAAATGAGTTTAGTCATTAATGGAAATTTTATAGATAGCATTACTGTCTTCCCCTGCCAC
>JAVBSQ010000085.1:0-5005 GCA_031556695.1 Bacteroidales bacterium
TAGTAATGATTTTCCAGCGGGCGGTTCTGCCACTCTTTGACATGTTCAATAATGCGGTTGGTGACATTGGATACAGTGCCTTCGCTTATTTCCACACCGTAAATTTCCCGCACCTGTTCCTCAATATCACGGGTAGACATAGCGCGGGAATAAAGGCCGATAATAGCTTCTTCTATCTGGTCGGACATGCGGCTGTGCTTGGGGATTAATTGCGGATCAAAATCACTGTTGCGGTCGCGGGGAATGTTGAGTACCATGTCGCCCAGCGAAGCGCTTTTTATGGTCTTTTTGGAGGTGCCGTTGCGGGAGTTGCCGCTATGATGACCTTCGGGGCTATGTTTCTCATAGCCTAAATGATCGTCCAGTTCTGCCTGAAGCATGGACTCAACGCCCTCTTTGAAAAGGTTTTGGAAAAAATCTTTGAACTCTTCTTTGTTTTTGAACTGTTTGAAGAAGTCTTTGGGAATGTCTAACTTTTTGTCGCTCATAAATTTAAATGTATTAAGGTTAATCTTTTTCGCGCTTTTCCCTTAGGCGGGCATGCCCGCCTAAGGGAAAGTCCTTAATACATCGCAAAGATAGGGTTTACACAAAATATTTTACACTACCCTATCGGCGTTTACACTAAACAATAACCGTTCTTTGAAGTTCCCATACCGAAAAGCTGTCTATTCCGACGGCTTTTCTTCTTTTGGATTATAATCAAGGGCTTTTTTCATTGTCTTATCAAATTCAGATAAATTTTGAATATTTTTATCTATATAAGTTGTTTCAGAAGTTTTCTTTATAGATTTTAATATATCATAATTTTTTATGGCTTCAAATTGTTCTTTTGCAGTATCCATTAAAACTTTACATCTTGCTCTCTTATCTAATCCTTGCTTAATAAGTATTGCATTTAGACTTTCAAGATTTGTCAAAATTGTTAACTCGTTTATACTTGCAGATTCTCTTATATTCTCTCCATTTAATACCCTTTGTGCATTTGCCTCTCTCCATTGTTTTGCTGTACACCCAAATATTATTACATTTAACATGTCGGCCTCATCTGCATAAATCCACTCTTTTTTTTGTGAATATGTAAGTTTTGGTATTATGTGTGTTTCTATCGCTTTTGTGTGTATTTGATAATTAGCTTTGCTTAATACGCGTTTTACATTCCACTCAAGATTGTGTTGATTATTTTCAACTTCTTTTAGTCTTTGATATTCTTTTACAATATATAATTGAAATACAGGACTAATCCACATACCAAAATTAAAAGCAATATCCTTGTGCGCATATGTACCACCATATCTACCAGTTTTTGCAATTATTCCTATTGCATTGGTTTTTAAAATCCATTCTTTTACGCTTATTTTATATGTTCTTGACCCTGAATTATTTCTAATTATGGCGAATTCGCCATAATTAAAATTAGGATTTGCTAAACTTTCCCAAGCACCAATATATTCTATTGTATCTCTATTTCTTAACCAGTCGCTTACATAAAAATCCCCATCTTTTGCTTTAATCATATCTGTTAAACAGATGTAATCTTCATTATTAATAGTTGTAAAAGAAATAGGTATATCTTGTACTGTCAATGTGTTATATTTAGCAACCATGTATCAATTGTTTATAGGTTAAACGGTGTTCTGTATTTTGCAAAAGTAGGTTAAATCTTTGAAAATCTATCATTTTTCGTGTGTTATATCTAAAAACAAACTCGTCAACGTATTGCTGTAAATGTTTACGAGATGTAAAATGATAGATACCGACTATTCCACGCTTTAAAATACTCCAAAAACCCTCAATAGTGTTTGTATAAATAGTTCCATTTGCATATTGTCGTGCGCCATGATTTACAAATAGGTGTTTGTAAAGTTTATCCACTTGTGCATATCCAATCCACTCATCGGTATAAACATTAGCATCTTTTACATATTTGACTACTTCGGGTGTGATATGTTTAACAGAGGTGTTTTCTATCTTTTTGGCGACTAATTTACCATTGCGTTCAACCATACCAAGAACCGGCGTTTTGTCCTTAAAACTTCGTCCTTGGCTATTCTCAACTTTTTTATTCTTGTGGCGATTGATATTTTTACCACCTACAAAAGTTTCATCAATTTCAACCTCATTGTTAAGTTCGCTGTCATTTTCAACTCCAAAACAATTACGAATACGCTGTAACATAAACCAAGCCGTCTTTTGTGTTACATCAATATCTCGGCTTAATTGTAGCGAAGAAATACCTTTTTTGTGTGATGAGACTATAAACATAGCCCAAAACCACTTTCTAAGTTCAATTTTCGTATTATCAAACAAAGTCTTAGTTTTTACATTGAAGTATTTACCGGTATTCTTACAGTAGTATTTATTTCCTTTACATTTATATACCTTTGAAGTATAATCAAAAGGACTTATTACATTGCCATTCCACCGTAATTCTTCTAAATAATCAATGCAACTCTGTTCTGTCGGAAAAGCTGATTGAAGTTCATAAAGTGATTTGAAATCTTTGCCTATCATAATCGTAGTAATTTTATGATGCAAAGATAAGAACTTATTTACAGATAAACAAATTATTTACTGTAAAATTGTATATAGTTACCAATTTTTAAACCCTGCACCTTTCACCCTGTACCCTGTACCTTGTACCTCATCACCCGTCACTATGCTTCTTTATCTGCCCGAGCATAATCCGTACTTCCGCAATCAGCAATACCCCAAACAGCACCGCAAACATAATAAACGTTGTTTGCACCGCACCCACACTCACGTTAGAAATGGCGGCCGACACCGGAAGCAAGTCCTGTATAGTCCAGGGCTGGCGGCCCACCTCCGCCACTATCCAGCCCGAATAAGACGCAACATAAGCGAATAAGATGCCCCAAACGCCCAAGTGCAGGAACCAACGCCGCCGCTCCAGCAAGCCCTTATACTGCCACCACAAAGTCAACAAGAAAAACAAAATAAAATAACCACCCAACATTACCATAATGTGAAAGCTATAGAAAACCAAGGGTATATTAGGTATAATCTCTTTAGGTTCATTAATATAACCATAACCGAAATAAGCAAAATTAGCCTCTAATAATTCTTTTGCGGCCAACATTTCTGCCGTATCTCCTCCCGCTTTTGCTTGTCGGTATGCATCTAAAGCATCTATGGAAAGCCTACCTCTGCTCATTTTTTGCACTACCGGCAGTTGATGGCCATAACCATTGATAATATCATTCACCCCCGGAACGAAAGCCTCCGTATCACGGAAACAAAGCCACGACAAGAAGCCCGGCGCTGCTATACGGAAGAGGAAAGGCGACTCCTCATTATCATATTTCTTATCATTATTCAGCACTCCTGCCAACACCAGCGGCGCCTGTGTTTGCCCCTCATACAAGCCCTCCATAGCCGCCAGCTTCATAGGCTGCGTACGCGCCACCTGCTGCGCCGATCCGTCACCCGTCCACACCGTAACTGCTATTCCGAAAAGTCCAAAAATAGCCGCCAATTTTATGCTTTTCAATGCCAACTCAATATTACGATTCCGCAACAAAAACCATGATGAAACAGCAATAACAAAGGCTGAGGAAAGAACAAAAGAAGAACTTACCGTATGTAAAAATTTATTGATAGCCACCGGCGAAAATAAGATAGCCCAAAAATCCACCATCTCATTGCGTGCTGTGTCCGGATTGAATGCCATACCAACGGGCGACTGCATCCACGCATTCGCCACCAATATCCATAGTGCTGAGAGGCTCGCTCCCACCGATGTAAGCCAGGTTGCCGTAAGGTGAAAACGCTTGCTCACCCTGTTCCAACCAAAAAACATCACCGCCAGGAAGGTAGTCTCCAAAAAGAAAGCCAGCATACCCTCAATCGCCAGCGGAGCGCCGAAAATATCACCCACAAACCAGGAATAATTACTCCAGTTCGTACCGAACTCAAACTCTAAAATCAAGCCCGTAGCCACCCCTATCGCAAAATTAATACCAAACAGCTTCATCCAAAACTGTTCCGTGCGCTTCCAAAACTCATTACCGCTACGCACATACATCGTTTCCATGATAGCCAACATAATGCCCAAACCCAAAGTTATAGGCACAAAAGTCCAATGAAACATAGCGGTAAGCGCAAACTGCGCCCGCGACCAATCAACCAAAGCAGATAAAAACATAAAACGACAAGTTACCTAATTAATTAAATGGAACACCAATATTATCAACAGAAAGAACAGGATCTTAAGCCCAATGAGACGCCAAAGGGTCTTCCCTACCGTCATCTCACGAAAACCATCGTAATAAAAACGATAAACACGATATACCATAGAATTTTTCATTGCTTAAAGGCTTGTTAAAAACAAAGGTACAAAAAAAATGAATAATGAACAGTGAATAACGAATAATTTGTTTACATTTGCAATATGAAACGTAGAAACTTCCTCAAAACCGCAGTACTGGGCAGTATAGCTGCCGGATTCTCTCTAAAATCTAACCTCTTATCCGCGCAAACCGGTAAAGCTACAGCTAAAACAGCTGACCACTATGACCTTATCGCCGTTATGGGCGGAGAGCCGGAAGCTATGTACAGCAAAGGCATTGAAGCCTTAGGTGGCATAAAGACCTTTGTCAAAGCAGGACAAAAAGTAGTCATAAAACCGAATATCGGTTGGGATAAATCCCCCGAAATGGCCGCTAACACCAATCCCAAGCTCGTAGCAGCCATAGTGAAAGACTGCTTGAACGCCGGTGCAAAAGAAGTAACCGTATTCGACCATACCTGTGACGACTGGCAGCCCTGCTACAAAAATAGCGGCATAGAAGAGGCTGTGAATGCCGCAGGTGGAAAGATGGCCTACGCCCACGAAGAAAAATATTACCGTGAAGTAAACCTTGCACAAGGAAAACGGCTCAAGAAAAGCAAGGTACATGAGGCTATCCTTGATGCCGATGTGTGGATTAACGTGCCTGTACTCAAAAACCACGGAGGCGCTAAAATGTCCGTAGCCATGAAAAAC
>JAVBSQ010000054.1:0-17152 GCA_031556695.1 Bacteroidales bacterium
GTTCCTGTTTTTTATTTACACTTTAAATAATAGAATTATAATAATAAATTGAGAGTGATGCACATAAATCCGCCAAGATACAATCAACGACAGGTTGAAAATTACGGCCTTCAACATCTCTATAAATTATATGATAGGTAGTACCCAAAGCAAAGCCGTCGATAGTTTTGTATTGCTGCTCAGTGTTGGTACAGGAGAAAAGGAGCAGTACTGCCAAAAAGGTGAGGAGTGACGGGTGACGGGTGACGGGTGACATAAAATTACGAATTAAAAAGTTACGAATTACGGATGCAAAGTTAATGTTTTTTTGGTGGGGTGTAAAAAAGGTTGTATCTTCGATGATAATATCAAATTTTGAAGACGATGTTAACAAGCAAAAAACAAGCAAATACACCGCTGAAGTTCGCTATGATAGGCAATGGCAGTTGGGCTACAGCTTTAACAAAGGTGTTACTTAACAGTCAGGATAAATTGGGGTGGTTTGTGCGTGATCCGCGCATGATCAAATATATTACACAGAATAACCGCAATCCGGATTACCTGCGCCAGGCACAACTAGATAGCTCGCATTTGAAAATGTCTGATGATATCAATGAGGTGGTGCGTAACGCCGATGTGTTGGTATTTTGTATTCCTGCAGCCTACCTGAAAGGGGAATTGGAAAAATTGACCGAATCATTGGAAGGAAAATTTATAGTAACAGCTATTAAAGGAATGATTCCGGGCGATAACCTAACGGTGTCGGAATATTTCAATCGCCAATACAATATTCCGTACGACCATATCGGCACTATCACCGGACCTTGTCACGCGGAGGAGGTAGCATTGGAGCGCCTTTCTTACCTTACCTTTTCTTGTAAGAATATAGCTAACGCAGAAATACTAGCTGAAAATTTTGCCTGTAAATATATTAAAACCCGTACAGGAATAGACATCTACGGTGTAGAATATGCAGCTATTTTGAAAAATATTTACGCGGTAGTGATGGGTGTTTGCCATAGCTTGGGTTATGGTGATAATTTCCTGGCAGTGCTGGTAACGAATGCTCAGGGAGAGATGAAACGTTTCTTGAACTGGACTTATCCGAGCACTACGCGTAATATGACCCAATCGTCTTACATGGGCGATTTGCTGGTAACCTGCTATTCACAATTCAGCCGCAACCGCACTTTTGGCGGCATGGTAGGCAAAGGCTATTCGGTGATAGCGGCACAAACGGAGATGAATATGGTAGCGGAAGGTTATTTTGCCTGTAAGAGCATACACGACATTAACCAGGCGCATGAGGTGGAAATGCCGCTGGCTGAATCGTTGTACCGCATTTTATATGAAGGTGCTTCTCCCAGGAAGGAGATGGAGGCTTTGGCGGAGGTGCTGCAATAAGAGAGTTATAGCTTGAAGTCGGCTAAACGGTTGCGGCGTTCGCTGTAGTGTTGGAGGTAGGTTCGTTTTGTTTTTTCTGACAAGAAAGAATGAGAGACTAATTGATCCATCAGTAGGTGCCGTTGGATAAATTGAGATAATACTGTATCTACAGTTTTTTCCGGCAAGCCTATCTTTAAGCCAAACACTTTAAATGTAGTACCAACAGTTTTAGTTCCAAATTTAAAATCTTTTTTGTCTGCCACCGCAAACAAGCCTCTATCTAAGGCAAAATCAGTATCATCAACGTGTATATGCGTATTCAATAAATCGTAGGCCGGAGACAGTTTGAAATCTCCATCACCGGTTTCAATCACAGAAAAATTTTTCAGGTGAGCATCGCCATTGGAGAACAGGAAGTTGAATACCACAATACGATAAAATTTTAATAACTCCACCCGCCATGCCGGTATGTAACGTTTGATTAAGTCAGCTACTTCTTCATAACTTGAATTATATTTTAAATCAGTGGCCATGCCTGACGCAGTAACGCCGGCTAAAGAAGCAAAATCTTCTTTTCTTATCTTGCTTCCATCGGCCGCTACATCAAAACGGCGGGTAAGATAGGCCGGTTCACCTGTTTCATAAAAACAAAGGCCATTAACGGCTGTTTCTATTCCATATACCTGATTCGCTATCTGCATCGTCAGATTTTCATTTGCCGGAATTTCCTTTGCCAATCGCAAATCGGCAGGTTTAGGTTTAAATATATATAAGCCCTGCTCCCCTTCATCTGTGAGCATTACGGTATTATCGCGCAATAACATTGAATACTTGTTTTGCACGCCGGATATGGATATATGTTTCCGGTTATTCATAAATTTAGTGGCATCAATTTCGCTTTTTTCTATCGAAACATAAGGTATAATATGTGATATCTTACGTCCGTTAAAAAGCTTTTTCAATGCTACGGGACTATAAGTATCAAAGCCTTCAGCCAATGTAGAAGGGCAATATGTTAGTGTTTTCATCATATAACAGGTTTCACGGTTACAGCTCCAAGCGTATCATATTGGGCAGTGGCCAATAATAATCCGAAGTTATCATTTTCATCTATTTTCAAGAGTCGCGACTGCAAGGCCCGGTTACTTCCTTCGGACAACATATTGTAAAAAAACGGAAACAGTGTTTTGGAATGATATTCCTGTTGTTTCTTCGTTAATGTCAAACTTATTGCCGGAGCTGAAATATCGTTAAAGTAGTCGTCCGTATAGCGAAATAAATATTCATCACCGGACATTTCCAATAATTCACCGGCCAGCCTGCCTCTCAAATATATTAGTGCTTTTCGCATAAATTATAGAATTATAAATCCGTTTTTTTCGTTTGTATTATTATTTCCAATCCCAATGCATCCAACACTTTTTGCAAGATGTCAAGAGAGGGATTGGATGCTCCGCGTTCAATTTTTGTCAATGTATTGATTCCAATGCCTGCTAATTCCGCCAGTTCCTTTTGCGTAATCGACAGGTTTTTACGCCTTTGCTTAACAATTTGTCCTATTTGCTTCAAAATTCACAATATATTGTGATTTTTCAACAAATGTAGGAATAAAAATAAATAAAACAAACAAAAATCACAATTTATTGTGATTTTTGTCAAAAAACCCGATATATAATTTTATATATCGGGTTTTTATAAGGCGGGGACAGCAGTGGAGAGGAATACAGGGGCGGGACATTTCCCGCCCCTGTACATGTTATTCTTGCAAAAGCAATTCCATAATTTTAATGGAAGCGAGTGCTACAGGGCTACCGGGACCGAAGATAGCAGCAGCGCCTGCTTTGTATAAGGCATCATAGTCCTGCGCAGGAATCACACCACCCACAATCACCATAATATCTTCGCGGCCGAGTTTCTTCAGCTCTTCAATAATTTGGGGAACAAGGGTTTTGTGTCCGGCGGCGAGTGATGATACACCTACCACGTGTACGTCG
The DNA here is from genome assembly GCA_031556695.1 of Bacteroidales bacterium. Classification (GTDB taxonomy): domain Bacteria; phylum Bacteroidota; class Bacteroidia; order Bacteroidales; family UBA932; genus UBA932. Next base: position 3,360 of record JAVBSQ010000054.1, read on the forward strand.
TTTTCCACGGCTTGCTTTGCTGCTTCAGCGGGTGTTTGGAACAAGGGTCCCATATCCACGTCAAACCCTACATCGGCATAACCGGTGGCTACTACTTTAGCGCCACGGTCGTGACCGTCTTGTCCGAGTTTGGCAATCATAATACGGGGCTGGCGGCCTTCCTTCTTGGCAAATTCAGCTACCAATTTTTTGGCTTGTTCAAATTCTGTATTGTTTTTGGATTCGGCAGCATAAACACCTGTGTTCATACGGATAGTTGCTTTATAACGACCAACAATTTTTTCGCAGGCATCGGAAATTTCACCGAGGGTAGCGCGCACTTTAGCGGCTTCCACTGCTAGTTCCAAAAGGTTACCTGATTTGGCTTCCACAGCTTTAGTGATAGCAGCCAGGGCAGCTTGCACTTTAGCCTCATCACGTGAGGCGCGCAGTTGAGCCAAACGTTCAACTTGCGATTGGCGTACTTTGGCATTATCAACGTCCAGAATTTCGATGGGATCTTCTTTCTCCAAGCGATATTTGTTCAAACCTACGATGGTGTCGGTATGCGAGTCGATGCGCGCTTGTTTGCGTGCAGCGGCTTCTTCAATACGCAGTTTGGGCAAACCGGTTTCAATGGCTTTGGCCATACCACCCAATTTTTCTACTTCCATGATCAATTCCCAGGCGCGCTGAGCAATATCATTGGTGAGTTTCTCTACATAGTAAGAACCGGCCCAAGGGTCAAGCGACTTGGTGATATTGGTTTCTTCCTGTAAATAAATTTGGGTGTTACGGGCGATACGTGCGGAGAAGTCGGTGGGCAGCGCGATAGCTTCGTCGAGCGCGTTGGTGTGCAGCGATTGGGTATGTCCCAAAGCTGAAGCCATAGCTTCGATAGCGGTACGGGCCACGTTGTTGAAGGGATCTTGCTCGGTGAGCGACCAGCCTGAAGTTTGCGAGTGGGTACGCAAAGAGAGTGACTTGGGATTTTTAGGATCGAAGGTTTTCACGATCTTAGCCCAAAGCATGCGTGCTGCACGCATTTTGGCAATCTCCCTGAAGTGGTTCATACCAATGGCCCAGAAGAAAGACAGGCGGGGAGCAAAGGTATCAACGCTCATGCCTGCCGCTATACCGGTGCGGAGGTATTCCCAACCGTCGGCCAGGGTATAGGCCATTTCGATGTCGCAGGTAGCGCCGGCTTCCTGCATGTGGTAACCGGAGATAGAGATGGAGTTGAATTTAGGCATATTTTTAGCGGTGTATGCAAAGATATCACCGATAATGCGCATGGAGAAATCAGGAGGATAGATGTAGGTGTTACGCACCATAAATTCCTTGAGGATGTCATTCTGGATGGTACCGCTCAATTCTTCGAGGGTTGCACCTTGTTCCAGGCCGGCTACGATGTAGAAAGCCAAAACAGGCAATACGGCACCGTTCATGGTCATGGAGACTGACATTTTGTTCAGGGGAATTTGGTCGAAGAGGACTTTCATGTCTTCCACGCTGCAGATGCTCACGCCGGCCTTACCTACGTCGCCCACCACACGGGGGTGGTCGGCATCATAGCCACGGTGTGTAGCCAAGTCGAAAGCTACGGACAAACCTTTTTGTCCGGATGCGAGGTTACGGCGATAGAAGGCGTTTGATTCTTCAGCTGTAGAGAAGCCTGCATACTGACGAATGGTCCATGGGCTCATCACGTACATGGTGCTGTAAGGACCGCGGAGGAAAGGCGGAAGACCGGCCGCATAGTTTAAATGCTCTATGTTTTCGAGGTCTTTTTCGTTATATACGTTTTTAACTTCAATTTGTTCCGGCGTATTCCATGTTGCCGGTTTAGCTGCTCCGGCCTTGGGAGCGGCGTCGTAATTTATATCTGTAAATTTCGGTTTCATGATTAAATCCCCAGTTGTTTTTGATATTCTTTCAGCGTTTCGAGCACGTTGCTTTTCACGTTGACAAAGTTTTTGATGCCTTTAGCTTCAAGTTCAGCGCGGCTGGCAGGATCACCGGCAACGGCCAAAATAGCTTTACCGCCAAGTTGTTGCGCTATTTGCGGTACGGCTTCGGCATAATCATCGTCGGCAGAGCAAGCTACAACAATTTCAGCTTTAGCAGCCAAAGCAGCTTTCACACCTTCTTCAATGGTCGCAAAACGGTTATTGTCTACCACTTTAAAACCGGCGCAAGCAAAGAAGTTGCCGGCAAACTGAGCGCGGGCGCGACACATGGCTAGGTTACCGAAGGTCAACATAAACACCTGAGGTTGTTTACCGCTCTTGTCAGTGGCATAACGCAAGGCTTCGAAGGCTTGAGCTCCTCGGTATTGTTGAATAGGTTCAGCTATCTTATTTTCGGCGTGACAGTGACAAGCGGCGCCGCGGGTTACGGTTTCGAGTGCCACGTCTTTATCCACCGTTTCGGTGAAGTTGGGGTATTGGTTGCTGCCCAACAAGATTTCACGACGGGTAGCAATGTTTGTATCGCGTTTTTGTGCAGAAGCTTTTACTTGTTCCTGTACAAAACCGGCTTTGAAGGCGGCGAAGTAACCACCTTTTTCTTCCACTTGTTTGAAGAGTTTCCATGCTTCTTCAGTAATAGACGAAGTAAGGTTTTCAATGTAGTAAGAACCGGCAGCCGGGTCAACAATACGGTCGAAATAAGATTCTTCTTTCAATAGTATTTGTGTGTTGCGGGCAATGCGGTTAGAGAAGGTTGCGGGTTTGCGGAAGGCTTTATCGAAGGGCAGGACTTCCAAACTGTCCACACCGGCTAATACAGCGCTCATACTTTCGGTAGTAGCGCGTAGCATGTTTACATATGGGTCGTATACGGTTTGATTCCAAGCAGAGGTTACAGCGTGGATTTTCATTACGGAAGAAGTGTCTTCTTTAGCACCGTAAGCTTTTACGATGTTCGCCCACAGAATACGGGCAGCACGGAACTTAGCCATTTCCATGAAATAGCTTGAACCTACGCCGAAGGTAAATTTAATTTTTGAGGCAGCCAGATCAGCACTCACACCGGCTTCGGTGAGGCGGCTCATGTATTCGCTGCCCATGGCCATACCAAATGCGAGTTCCTGCACTATGGTAGCGCCGGCATTGTGGAATATATAAGCACCCACGCCTACGGTGCGGAATTGCGGAAGGTTTTTGGAAAGTTCCACTACGGTTTTCAGTTGGTCGAAAGCGGTAGCTTCATCTTTGCAGAAAGCACCATGGAGGGTTAAGCGACGGAGGGGATCGTAGTCGATAGAACCACGCACTTCAGAGCTGTTACCGGAGGTTGCTTTTTTGGAGAATAAGGTCAGCAGATCGGTAGCGGTGTGACAAGCGCCGGTAAAGTTCACCTCAACAGCGGAGAGCACTATGCCTTTCATTAAAGCATCGAAATCGGCCGGGGCGATACCGTCTTTTTTCAAGCGGAAGCCGATAGCGTCAACGCCTTTGTTCAAAGCGTCAAGGGCTTCTTTATTTGCCTCCGCAATACTGTCGCGCGTATCAAAATCCTGACGTACGAGCCAGTTATTGTTTGTTTTAGCGCTGCGCACCAAGGTGAGCTTTTTAAGATCTTCGGCGCGATAGTAAGGACGAACATTGAATCCTTCCATCGTTTTCCAAATGAGTTTTTTCTCATAATCGGCGCCTTTCAGATCTTTGGTAATCACCTCTTCCCACTGCGAGGTGGAAACCGGTGCAAATTCTGAAAATAATTTTTCTGCCATTTTATATAAATTTAAGTATATTTCCCTTATAAACAGAATGCCAAAGTTATAAAATTATTTCAATTTATCATTCACTTTAAACCTTTTCCTGTTGAAATTGTCTTATTAACAGTGAAAAACATTTTAAACAAAATAAATTATCATGAAAAAAATCATTCTTTTAACGGTGGCTGCGGCCATGAGTTTGAGTTCATTTGCACAAAACAGTGATGTTACAGGTAAAACTGAAGGCAAAAAAGAGGTAAAACGCACCATAGTGATGGCGCCGGGACCTGCCACGCCTAAGCATTGCATGCAAAGTGATGATTGTTGCGGCATTGCGAACCTGAGCGATGAGCAAAAAACAGCTATTAAGCAACTGCGCATAACGATGAATAAAGAGGTAAAGAAAAACCGGAATTTATTGAGAGAGAAGAAAGCGCACCTTATTACCCTGCAGGATGAGGATAAGCCCGATCAAAAAGCTATCTACAAGACTATAGATGAAATCACAGGGTTAGAGGGACAAGTCATGAAAGCCCGCGCCGATTTCCGTATGAAGACCGGTGCGCTGTTGAATGATGAGCAGCGTGCTGCTTTTCAGCAAAACGAAGGACGTGAAGGCAAACGATTTACGATGAACAGTAACCGCGATATACGTACCAATGACTGGAAGAAGGATGTACGGGTAATCCGCTTAAACGGACAGGCGATAAGTGATATAGATGGGATAAATGCTAATGATATTGCCAGTCTGAGCCTCAACAAATACGTCAACGGTATAACCGAAATTGATATTACCACAAAATAATCCATTGATTTTACAAGTAAGGGCAGAATATTTTCTGCCTTTTTTGTATATTTGTGAATTAATATTGTTCTTTCGGCCGGAGTTGACAGCGCTACGGCGAGGTCCGTGGTGCCGGCGGGCAACCGTAACAATAATGGCGACCGTTTCTACAATCGTGGTAACAACACGCAATTTTGGAGTTCATCTGTTGGCAGCAGTACTTCTTAGCAGCAGTGGCAGGCACAGTCGCCACAAGGCAAGAGTTCGCCCCGGAGCCGCATTTCCACCAGTGCGGCGATCCGCTCACGGAGCAGGTTGATGGTAATACGGTCAATAACATCATGGGCAAAAGCATATTGCTGCAGGAGGCGCGCCTCCGGAAGACTCACCCCGCGGGAACGCAGGTAAAACAAGGCATTCTCATCAATGCGGCCAATGGTAGCGCCGTGGGAACATTTCACATCATCAGCATAAATTTCGAGATGCGGCCGGGTGAACATTTTTGCCGTATGGGTCAATAAAATATTATGATTAGCCTGTAAGGCTTCGGTCTTCTGGGCACCTTTATCGACCAACACATGCCCGTTAAAATAACCGGTAGCTTTGTCGTCCAATATACCTTTAAAGAGTTGGCGACTGCGACATTCGGGCATTGCATGGTGTACATGAACGGTATTAGATACCCGCTGACTACCATCAGCTAAGAAAATTCCGTTTAGTTCACAATTGGCCCCCTCCCCTTTCAACTCCACCTCAAAACGATTATCAATAACGCCACCATAAAGCGTGGCAACATTGCATACAAAGGAACTATTTTTCCTCTGCATCACCTTCATGGTGGAGGTATGCTGCGAGGCGTTATGCTCATTCTGCATGATCAACACTTCCAAGGCAGCCCCCTCCGCCAAATGGATATGGTTAAGGGTATTGGTATAAAATTGATGGGTGGAAGCTGTATGGTTACATATCAGCAGTCGGGCAGATACACCGGCCGGGACCGTAAAGGAGTTTTCTATCTGCACATCACGCGAGGTTGCACCTTCACGCACATTAATGATTTGCAAAGGTTTATCATTCGACTGCAAGGTATAATCGCCTTTACTATTACCATTCATCACATAAACCTTCTCTGTGTCCAGTCCCTCTACGTCGCAATGAAAAACGGGCGATGCCAATTTCAAATTATCATTTTCAATTTTCAATTCTCAATTCTCCATTTTCAATTCCTAACAGTCCTTCATGAACCATTCTTTGTACATTAAATATCCTTGCGCATTATTGCGTACCATGGCCACCAGCTTTTCATCGCTATCTTTCACTTTTTTGGCGGGAATGCCGGCATAAACGCCGGGCTCCAGCACCGCATTGCTCAACACAATAGCGCCTGCCGCAATAATTGTATTATCAGGAATCACGGCATTATCCATCAAAATGGCACCCATGCCCACCAGCACATTATTTCCCACCTTAGCGCCGTGAATAATTGCATTATGCCCCACAGATACGTCGTCACCTATATCTGAAATAGATTTCTCGTATAAGGTATGTACTACAGCACCGTCTTGAATATTAACGCGATTACCTATACGAATGCTGTTTACATCGCCACGTAAGACAGCGGAATACCAAATGCTGCAATCATCACCCATCACCACATCACCCACTACAGCTGCATTTTCGGCAATAAAACACCGTTCGCCTATTTTAGGGGCAATTCCCCTGACTTCATGTATAATAGCCATAAAAGCACATTGTATTTAAAGTATCAAAGATACAAAAAATCTATCACAGGAGAAAAAACTATTTTAATTGCTTAAAATCCAAACGATTTCCACCAGCATCAATGGGCCAAATATCTGCCGGTGTTATTATAATTCCCTGGCTGGCCCCCTTATCCATATTTTTTTGGTTATTCACATTGACGTTAATAACACGTCCGTCAAAAAATTCGGAGACGTTAGCCTTCATGGTATGCCCCACAATAATTTTTTTAACGCCAAAATAATTGAGTATGCCGCTAAGGATCTCACTATTCATATCTTCATTGGAATTTACCATACCGCGGTACCAGAGCGTACCATTACTCCTCATAACCAATTCAGCCACGGGAGAATGAGCAGTTGCCTTGCGTTTAAGCACCATGTATTTCCGCACGGTGTCATTTATCTGTTCTATGGTTAGGCCGGTAGCCGGAATTTGCCGGCTTATTCCGGCATGGACAAATAAGAGGTTGCCTATTACTTCTATTTGGTTGCGTGAATTTATCCAACGCCCCAGTTCGGTCCGGCTGTCCCAAAGTTGGCTATGTTCCAGACCTATTTGTTTAGCGATGGTGTCATATTTTGATGCTGTATAACGCAGATCGCTTTGCGCCACCATCACTTCATGATTGCCAATGAGAAAATGAACAACACCTCCAGCCTCACGGGCTTGCTCTTCGAGTTTATAGGTAAGCCAATAGATGGCTGCCACATCCTCTCCACGATCGCTAATATCACCAATAATCATCAAATGATTGTGTCCAAAAATCCAATTAAGTTGTTGATCTATGACACCAGCCCCTTGCAAGGTTGTTACAAATGGAACAAAATCGCCATGCGGATCGGAGAGCACTACTATCCGTGCAGGCATATCATATCTTACTGAGGGAGTAGCTATTTCATGTAGTTTTACCGAAAATGAATAACCTCCTTCCTGAGTAGAAACGGTTAAAGAGTCCATACTATTAGGGCTACTGAAAGTTTGCGACGACATATTTAATTCTTTGTCAAAAACAATCTGTTTGACATGGCCGTCATCATTATAAATAATATAAGGGCCATCTTGTGCCATAGCAGGCAGGAGAGGATAAAGTGATGTGATGATCAATAAGAAAAATAATTGTCTCATATTCTTTAATTAAATATATAAAAAAGAGGCTGGCCCAAAAAGGCAGCCTCTTTCTACGTTTACGGTATTAGTATCGCTCACATTTAAACCAATTATTGGGATCAGCTTTACTGCGGAACCAGAATATGGTTGCATTATCCCTGTCTCGGATAATAGTGAAGCCCGATGCTCCTTCTCTCGCCTGATCCAGGAAGCTATAGAATTTATGCGCACCTGTTCCGGCGGTATTGTAACCGGACGAAGGAGAACCGCTACTACTAGACCTGGAGATAGCCAGGGAAACATCGCAAAGCGGATTATTGCCGGCACCTGTCATTGGGAAGACACCCTGGGTTGTACCTGATGGGGGACCCATATACCAAAGTCCCGTGGGTGTATAGTTAGCCACCATTGAAATCTGATACTCACCACGCGGTAATAGTATGGAGTAATGGCTAAATGGTTTTGCTAGCGTAGAGGCATAGTTTGTATATTCCTGACGCCATCCATCTAACAGTTCTGACATCAAAGTAATCCTATAACTGGCTGTTCCCCCGTTCAAGAAAGCTTCTGCTGCTTTCACATTTGCACCTTGTACGTAGGTAGCAATATTATCCGGCGTAACTTCCTCGGGTACCAACACTTCACCTTTGAAGTTATTAGGCCCCGCAATATAGTAGGGATTAAAATATGTATCATCAAATTTCAAAGCATAACTCAGTACCCCCTGCACTTCAGCCACTGCTACTTTTATATTAAACGTTGCAGTAGCTGCACCGGCTGCAAATACAACTGTTGATGGGATTGTTAAACCCTCATCTGCTTGAAGAACGGTAATAGGCACTTCTAAAGCATTTTCAGTAGCAGTACGACCTAAGATAAGAGAAAAATTATCATTTGTCGGATCTAAAGGATCCATTTCCGCCGACTGTGGAGATAGAACCATATCAAAGTAAACCCCGGGATTATTATCTGCCGGCATAGGCCCCGGATTCCAATCATCCTTACTACTGCAGGAAGTAGCTAGAACTCCAAAACCCAAGAGCAAACATATTGCTGTTTTATTTAGTATATTCTTCATAAATATTTTTTTTAAAATTACTGTACCCATAAACCATAACTGTTGCGTACTGCAGGATCCGGATTCAACTTTATTGCCAGATTCAAGGACGCCTCTCCCTCATTGGGCAGGTAAAGGTTTAACCATGAAGGAACATAGCCCGGTTTTGAGTTATAACGGTTAACGTCTAACCAGTTGGTACCTGGATATCCACGGAAGATAGGTAGCTCTCTTCTCTTCAAGTCAAAATAAGAAAGACCTTCACCCCAAAGCTCAACGCGTTTTTGTTGAAGCAGGTAAGTATCCACAAAGTCATCTTCATCTTCCGGTGCAATACTGTAGCTGGCTGTTTTGTATCGATAGGTATTCATGAAAGTTGTTAAAGCATTGACTCCTGAACCTAAACCTTCCGCATAAGCCTTGGCTTCCGCTTCAATAAAGTACATTTCTTCCACACGTATTACCGGATAATCCACCTGCAAGGCATTGGTATAGTCCTCAGAAATATCTCCATCATTAGGGCGGAATTTAAAGCCTACATATGCGTTCCTAAGTGCCCATTCATCAGCATCAAGTAAGGTGTGATATTGTGGAGGGGTAGGTTTCTTACCGGCATCAGCGGGGGCTACCCAGGTTGCTTTTCTCCAGTCATCATCACTGATTTTATCATAAATGTTTTTATCAATCATACGATAGCAATGGTATTGCGAACGGCTGTAACCCCTTGAATATTCCGTAACATTATTGGAATGGAAGTTATCTGTACGAGAATGAACAGCGTCTACAGAGTTAATTGATATAGCAAAAATCCACGAAGGCATAGTCATATCATTAAAGCCATTGGTAGTGCTGTGCCATTGGGCTTCCGTCAGCGGAGCATATTTATCTATCACCAAGCGGGCATAATCGCGTGCTTTTTGGTAGCATTCCCGGGCTGTAGTAACTCCAAGTTCGTCATAGATTGCCAGATCTTCATCATTTTCATGAGCTAACTGAGTGGCTAAGTCAGCCGGATATTTCTGGAAACGGGTAGCAATTTCCAACCACAAACGTGCTTTGTAAGCATGCACCACACTTTGGTCAGCCCTAATTTTACTGGTACGAGCATAACCGTCAAGGTATACTTCTGCACGATTCAAATCGGTTAAGATGAAACGATACATAGCATAAAATGGTGCACGCGGATTGTTGCCGGCATTTTTATCCTCAAAATTTTCATCAATAATTACCGTAGTCAGTCCCATAATACCATTAGCCTGAGCCTCTCCGTCCAATGCTGCAACACCGGTCTTTTTGTACTCATACATACGCATCAGGTCTAAATAAGACATAGCACGGAATACTAAAGCGTTTCCATAGAATTGTTGAATCTTAGCAGGAGCCTCATCAGGATTTTCTACCGCACGTATGGTATTATTGGCATTCAATACCATACGGTAATAATAACGCCAGGGTTGTTTCATACGACTGGAAGTAAAATCAGAAAGCGAGGCCCAGTAAGAGTTGAAGTGATTATAGCTGGTTGACACATACGGACAATCCGTCAATGCATCGCGCATAATCATCATGGCAGGGTATCCAAACTCTTGCGAAGACTGCGTTTCAAAGTAATTATAAGCATACATAAAAGCGGCCGTACTGTTGGAGAGTGCTTCCAGCGCCGATTCGGAAACCCCGATCTGGCTTGCACCGGCATACTCGGTGGGGAATGTTTCTTCTATACACCCCGACAAGAGCATACACCCTGTGCATAAAGCTATAAAGTTGAAAATTATTTTTCTCATGTTAGTATAGTTTAATTTGGTATAGAGTTAAATTAGAATTTAAAGCCTAAGCTGAATGTATATCTTGACATGGCAGGATAATAACCGAAATCAACGTTACCGTCAAAGTCGTGGGTAGGCACGTATCCTCTACGATGGGTTAGCATGAAAAGATTATCTACTCCAATAGCAGCCGTTAAGCCATCAATTCCCAATTTTTGGGTGTAGGCTTTGGGGAGTGTGTAGCTAATGGATACATTTTGCAAGCTCAAATAGTCTGATTTGGTCAACCAACGATCTGAAGCGGAGGTAAAATACCTGTCGTCATATTGCCAGCGGGCATAATCATTGCTTTGATTTTCCGGAGTCCATGATTTTTCAGCATCTTTATGGAAGTTATATCCGGTGCGACCGTTATAAGGAGCAGTCATTAATGTGCTATAGCCGGAGTCCATTCCGTAACCACCCAAGCGATAAGCAAAAGCAAAAGAAAGTTGAAAATCTTTCCAGGAAAAATTACCGCCAAAACCGCCGATTACCTTGGGCTGAGAGCTTCCACAGTCAAAATATGAAGCAGAGCTATAGGTGGTAGTCGTGGTTAGCTCTTTCGTTTCCTGGTTCATTACATACCATGTAGCACGTCCTTGGTCATCAGTACCGGCAAATTTTTTCAAATACCATGTTCTATACTCCAAGCCTTCACCATAGAAGTAGTTTCCGGAACTATAACCTTTGGCTATTTCATTACCGTTGATATCATAGATGGTCTCACCCATTCTGTTTTCCTCCAGTCTAAGGATCTTACTGTCATTTAAGGAAGCATTGAGATACATTGACCAACGAAAATCTTTGGTACGGATAATATCACCGCGCAATTCAAATTCAAATCCACTATTGCGCATATCACCGACATTGGCCCAATAAGAAGAGTAGCCTAAAGAATAAGGCACAGGAACTGCCGAAAGCATATCGGTTGTTTTATTGTAGTAATAGTCTACACCGCCGGATAAGCGGCCTTCAAACAGTTTAAACTCTAGCCCTACGTTAATAGCTGTTCTAGTTTCCCAAGTAATGTCAGGGTTTCCTCTGGAGTCAAAGGTCAGTGCAATTTCGCCGTTCACGTTTTCAATATTGTAGGCATCTTCATAACGATTGTAGGAACTGCCGATTTGGTCATTCCCGTTTTGTCCGTATGATGCTTTAAGTTTCAATTCGTCTACCCATGAGGCTTGGAAAAAGTTTTCTCTTGACATAATCCAGCTACCACCAAAGGAGAAGAAATTACCCCAACGGTGAGCGGGATCAAAGCGGGAAGAACCGTCGCGGCGATAAGAGGCATCAACATAATAAGTGCCATTGTAATCATACATGGCGCGACCGCCCCAGCCTTCACTTTGATAAGGGCGATTGTAGCCGTTTATGCCCACCATTGTAACAGCCCCTGCAAAATCCTGATTTTGGAAGTAGCTAAACATATTATCTTTACGACCATATTGGTATTCGTAATTTTTCTTATACCATTCGTGCAACAAAACCACCTTTACATTATGGTTACCGAAAGAGGTATTGTAATTAATCAACTGTTGCAAGTTAAGTGTTTCATCTTTATAGTTAGTTAGTGAAACATAGCCACCCGGGTTAGAAGTGCCATAGAACGGTTGTCCGGTACTTCTATATTTGCGGTTACGCGCGTCATAGCTTACGTTTAAGGTAGCAGACAGGTCGGAGGTAATTTGGAAAACAGCTCCTCCTTGTGCACCAACTTTAACAGACTTCGTATTTTTGGTTTGTAGTTGAGCCTCTTGCAAGCGATTGGAACCGGTATTTACCGGACGTGCAATACCATCATTATAGGTACCATCACCATAATCATATACTTTTCCATTTTCGTCATAAAGGATATTCTTCTCAGCATCGCGGACAAAAATCGGATAAATGGGCGCTACCCTGAGGGCATTGGAGAAAACGTTGTTACTATTATCAGCATAATCCGTATCATTATTTTGGTCAGACACGGCGATATCCAAAGCGGCATTCAGTTTTAACCATTTCTTAGCATCAAACACACCTTTCATACGTCCGGTGAAACGCTCATAGTCTGCCTTATCGGTGATCCCTGTTTCTTTGGTATAGCCGGCTGTGGCTAACATGGATAATTTTTTTGTTCCTCCGGATATACTCAGATTATAATCTTGACGATAACCGGTAACATACGTATTGTCTATCCAATCATCAGGAGTTTGGTAGTATGTATCCCCTTTTTGTCCGGCGACCATTCTTCCCAAAGAAGCGTTGGGGTTAAGCTTTCCGTTTTGTCCAACAAGAACCTGGCCTTGCGGTACTGTGTATACTAAATAGCCCAAACCGCCTTGGTCAGCATTCTTTGTCCAAGAAGCATTAACCATTTTATTAGCCTCATACTCATTGTATCCGGCTACATTCCTATAGTAATTATACAAAGCATCATAGTGGCGTTCATAATATTCGCCTGATTTTCTAATTACGTCATACAAGTCACTTTGGCGCACATTGGAAATAGCGAATTTTGCATCAAAGGCAATCTTCACCTCTTCTGATTTTCCGGTTCTTTTGGTTGTCACCAAGATCACCCCATTTCCTCCCCTGGCGCCGTAAATAGCAATAGAAGCAGCATCTTTCAGCACTGTTACCGACTCCACGTCATTAGGGTTAATGTTATTCCAGCCACTATCATACGGTACACCGTCTACCACAATCAGCGGATCACGTCCGGAGTTGATGGAACTGACCCCACGTATACGGAATTCAGGATCGGAACCCGGAGCGCCGGAGGTAGATTGTACTTGTACCCCGGAGGCTATACCTTCCAAAGCACTCATCACATTAGTTACCGGACGGCGGGCAATTTCCTCGGAAGACACGATAGAAGCCGAACCGGTAAAAGCAGCTTTTTTTTGTTCACCATAGGCCACCACCATAACCTGCTCCAACGCCACAGCATCGTCTTCCATTGTTACATCAATATTTTCCCTGCCGGCTATATCAATAATCAATGTTTTATATCCAATAAAAGAGAACACCAGCTTTCCATTAGATGGGGCCGAAATGGTGTAAGCTCCATCAGTGTCGGCAAAAGCATTTACTTTTGTTCCCTCCACTACAACATGGACACCGGCTAAGGGAAAATTATCAGCATCAATAATTTTTCCTGTAATCTTCACGTTCTGGGCTGATGCAAATTGCAATGACCCAAAAAGTAAAACCAACGAACATAGCACTCGGGCAAGCGGTATGCTCACCGAGTGCAGCAATAAATCAGTTTTTTTAAACATAAGGTTAAGTTTTGAAGTTAGTATTATTTTAGAAACACAATGATAATCAATATCATACATAAATTCACCGATAACTTGACTATATAAGTTAAATTTATAGTATAGTCTGTAAAAGACTTTAGACATTTCACTATTTAGCCACTCTTTCAACTTTACGTCACTCTCCCCTCTTTTTCAATATCTTACCCACTGATAACTTGACTTATATAGTCAAATTAAGGATAACACTTTTACATATCTGTTTGGATTTCTCCTATATCTTTACAAATTTCCTTCGGCTACAAACTTAAATAATTATTTTTGGAAA
>JAVBSQ010000004.1:0-4888 GCA_031556695.1 Bacteroidales bacterium
AGCTGTACGATAAGCATAACAATAACCGCAAAGCTAACGAAGAGATAAGATACATAGCCGGTAAATATGGCAGTAATAATCAATGCAGTCATGACGCCCAGCACTTGTTGTGTTACATGGGCATAGCCCCATATTACGGCGTAGTATTCACGCAGGCAGAGCATGATTACTAAGCATTGTAAGGCAAAAAAAGCAATAGGACTAGTGGTTAATCCGAGTACCATAAGCGCAATAAATACAACGCCGCTGATAGAACGTAAGATTAAATTTTTCATAAGGTAAATAATTCTTCCTGCCGGATTGTTTTTTTACGTGGTCCAAAAATTTGTTCCAGGTCATCAGCAAAAATAACTTCTTTTTCAAGTAGCAGTTCAGCGAGTTGTGTAAAGCCTGCTTTTTGTTGGGTAAGTATTTTTTTCGCTGTTTCGTATGCTTTATCAATAATAATTTTCACTTCACTATCAAGTAGTTCAGCTGTTTTTTCGCTATAAGGCTTGCTGAATCCAAATTCATTTTGTCCGGAGGAGTCATAGAAGCTGATATTCCCTATTTTGTTGCTCATGCCGAAATAAGATACCATGGCGTATGCTTGCTTGGTTACCTTTTCGAGGTCGTTCATAGCGCCGGTAGATATTTTGCCGAATATTAGTTCTTCAGCTGCGCGTCCGCCAAGGGTGGCGGACATTTCGTCGTTCAACTGTTCGGTGGTGGTGATTTGTCGTTCTTCAGGGAGGTACCAGGCGGCGCCCAGTGCGCGTCCGCGGGGTATGATCGTTACTTTAAGCAAAGGGTTGGCGTGCTCCAGTATCCAACTAACCGTGGCGTGTCCGGCCTCATGAAAGGCAATGGCGCGTTTTTCTTCGGTGCTTATGATTTTGCTCTTGCGTTCCAGTCCGCCTATAATACGGTCTATAGCATCAAGAAAATCTTGTTTTTCTATTGTTTTTTTATTTTTACGGGCAGCGATGAGGGCTGCCTCGTTACATACATTAGCAATGTCGGCGCCTGAAAATCCGGGTGTTTGTTTGGCCAAAAAGTCGACATTGAAATCTTTTACCAGTTTAAGATTTTTGAGGTGCACCTTGAAAATTTCCAGGCGTTCTTTGAGTTCGGGCAGGTCAACATGAATTTGGCGGTCAAAGCGTCCGGCGCGGAGCAGGGCTTTGTCCAGTATGTCGGCACGGTTGGTGGCGGCAAGAATAATTACGCCGCTATTAGAGCCAAAGCCGTCCATCTCGGTGAGGAGTTGGTTGAGGGTATTTTCGCGTTCGTCATTAGAGGTAAATCCCCCGTTTTTACTGCGGGCACGGCCTACGGCGTCAATTTCATCAATAAAAACGATGCAGGGAGCTTTTTCTTTGGCTTGGCGGAAGAGGTCGCGTACCCGTGAAGCACCCACACCCACAAACATTTCTACGAAGTCGGATCCCGAGAGGGAAAAGAAAGGCACATCGGCTTCACCGGCTACAGCTTTTGCCAGTAAGGTTTTCCCGGTACCCGGAGGGCCTACGAGGAGTGCACCTTTAGGTATCTTACCTCCCAGTTCGGTATATTTTGCGGAATTTTTCAGGAAGTCAACAATTTCCATCACTTCAACTTTCGCTTCTTCCAGTCCTGCTACGTCCTTAAAGGTAATTTTATTTTTATGATCTTTGTCAAACAGTTGTGCTTTGGAGCGGCCCACACTGAATATGCCGCCGCCGCCGCCCATACCGCCGCCACCGCCACCCATTCCGGAGGCCATACGGCGAAACATGAAGAACCATATTCCAATAAAGAGCAGGGGTATCAACATCCATTCAAAAACGCGACCGAAAAGATCATTATGTTCTTCGGTTTCTATTTTAAACTGTTTGTCTGCCGGCAATGTTTTCAGTTCTTCTTCAAACTTGCTGTAAGCATCAAAATTTTGTTGGATGATAAAATAGAATTGGGGGCCGGACTTAGGTGCATCGTTACGGAAGCCAAATTTCTTATTGTATTTGGCCAGGCTGTCTTTTTTGATGTAAACTTCTACGCGATTAAGATTGGTGATGAGGGCAACCTTATCCACGTCACCGCCGGGCATCATTTTATCTTTTACTTCTTGCCATTGTACTTGCATGGGGTCAGCACCATTGTTGAAGATCCACATGTAAGTAATAAAAAGTCCTATTGCAATGTATATCCAGGTGATATTAAACCAGGGTTTTTTGTCATTGGACGTAGTTTTCTTAGGGTTATTTTGTGGGGTATTTGGAGGAAGACTACCGTTCATAATTTTTATATCGTCTTAATTGTGGTTTTTTATTATCTTTGTTGTATAAACCGAATTTAATCGACAAAGGTATAAATAATAAACGAGATTACCCCAAAAAAATGCAACACTTTTCAAATAAGCGACTTATTCATCATTCCGAGATACTGGATTCTACCAATACGGAAGCTCTCCGGCATTCGGAACAGGCGGTTGACGGTGAGGTGTGGGTGGCCAATTTTCAGCAGTTGGGACGGGGGCAGCAATCAAATACCTGGGAGAGTGAGGCCGGCAAGAATCTCTTGTTCTCCATTTTTCTTCGTCCACATGAGTTGGAGGCGGGAGCACAGTTTAGGCTGTCGCAGGTAGTGTCACTGGCCTTATGTGATGTTCTGCGGGAATATGGCGTAAAAGCGGTAATTAAGTGGCCTAATGATATATATGTAGGGCGAAAAAAAATAGCAGGTATTCTTATAGAGCAGCATATTATGGGTGCGTATGTAAGTTTGTCGGTTGCCGGCATTGGTTTGAATGTGAACCAAACGGTATTCCGCTCGTCTGCGCCTAATCCTACCTCTATGTGTTTGGAGGCGGGGTGTGATTTCGATAAGGAGGAGGTTTTATCTAGTTTTTTAGCTTGTTTTGACCGCCGTTATGCTCAATTGCATACAAATGCCTTGATGTCCGATTATATGAAACTCCTATTGTTTTACGATGAGTGGAGCGATTATGAGGCCGACGGGATGCGCTTCAGTGGTAAAATTACAGGTGTATGTCCCACCGGAGAGTTGTGCCTGGAGGGGAGAAGCGGAGAGGTCTCCTCTTATGTATTCAAAGAAATTTCGTTTTGTTTATAAGAGATTTTAAGAAAGCTAAAGTATATTTTAACAGATAGCTGTTTTTTCTACAAAAAAGAATAACTACTTTTGTACCGTAAATATTTGGGTTTTCCTCGTAAAACCCGTTTTGTTCGTTGAATTTCATTAATACGTCTCATAAAAATCTGGAAAATTTTTAGGCTCTAGTTTCAACAAGATCTAGTCTTGAAGTGTTAATTATATAGCAATACATGAAATGTGTTGGTGTTAATTACTTCAAGACAGGCATTCCAGAGCCTTATGAGACGGAGTTAGAAGGTACCACACATTTTTTTTGTGTCTGCTTCATTCTCCGTCCATAAATCACAAGACATATTAAATCGCTTTTTTAGATGTACAGTATGCTGTTTGACAGTTTATTTGTATATCTGTAATATATATTATATCTATTTAAACAAAATAGTATTATGAAACTTTTGGTAGTGTTATTTTTTACTTTGATTTATTCAACCGGTAATGACCCTGTACCTCAGCCTAAGACTTACATCTCGGGCAATGGCCTTCCGGCGGTGATGGCGGTTCTTCCCGAGGGCGATACGCTTAAGGTTGGAACAGTGAGGCCTACAGAGCTGTTGAGTGATCAGGCAACAATTAAAGAAGAAACGAAAAAATTTCAAAAAAGCGAATAATAAATTATAAAGGGTCGTTGTTACGCCTGTATTTACCAAGCAGGCTAAGCTGTTAACTCTCAATTTTCTTCATACTGTTACGTTAGCGACCCTTTTTTCTTAGAAACAATCTTTTACATTATAAATGAAAAAATTATTATTAATATTCACCTTTTTCCTGGCCTCGCTCAGCGGGGTGATGGCCCAAAAGTCGGCCGGGATAGAGGTCGGAACTCCAAAAATCTCGGAGAGAATTGCCGGAAAGCCTCACATTATTGAGGTTTCCATATCATGGGGAAAAGATGCTATGCCCGAGCAATGGCAAGATTCGGCGTGGGTGTTTGCCGACTACGAATTAGCAAATGGTAATATGGCTCGTATTCCTTTAAATGTTTCGGCTGCTTCATTAACCAGTTATGCTCCGAGCCTTGGAGCACCAAAAGTAGAACCTCTTCCGGATAATAATTCCGGCATTTATTTGATTGGTAATGCCAAGCATACCAGTAATACTGCGAGCTCTTTTACGGCCAAACTTAGCCTTCCTGTTACTACTGCGTTTTCAGACGATAATCCTTTCTTACATCTTTTCTCTATGTGCGTGTACGCTACAAATTACCCGCCAAGGGCTATATATGAGATTACTAGCGGAAGTAATACGGTAAATATGAAAGGTACGGAGCCATATTGTGGCGTGTTGGCCACCAGTGCGGGTACTGTTTCTTTTCCCAGCACCTCTTCCTCCTTTACTTTGAGAGCAGGAGAAAGGGTGCAGAGTTTTGTTGATGCTACGGGTAATGAGGGCCTGATTGAATGCGGCACCTCAGCTATTCCTTCCGCTGCTACCGTTACAGCACCGGCGGTGGTGATTTTTGGTAAACAAACAACGCTCACGGCAACCGTAGGTACAGGTGTTACGTCCGACTGGTATGATGCCGCAGGCAATCAGCTTTCACCGGCAAGTAGTACATATACTATCACTCCGACCTATGAAAACATTAAATATTATGCCCAGGCGCGTAACGCCACCCTTGATTGTGAGAGTGTGGCCAGAGCGTTTGCCGAATATCAGGTAATTACACCCGGAGGTAATTGTCCGGGCATGGGAGCGGGCCTCATAGGCACGAGCGCTACTTGTGCTACAACCGGTGCGGGACAAATAGGAATGT
>JAVBSQ010000005.1:0-3796 GCA_031556695.1 Bacteroidales bacterium
GTTCCTGCGCATGATCCGCCACTTGAAATACCCTGTAGGTGAGGCGTATTCCAACCGTACCATAGCCAAACAGTTGGGCTTGTTATTGCAAAGTGCCGCCGGAAAACCGGAAGAACGACTGCTGAATGTGTTGGCGCTGCAATCTATGTCGCGCGCTTCTTACACCACCGAATGCAAACCGCACTACGCATTGTCGTATCGTTATTACACACATTTTACCTCTCCTTTGCGCCGTTATTCCGATGTGATTGTTCATCGTTTGTTGGAGCACTACCTTTTGGCGCAGCACGACAGCCCACCACCCGAATATGATCTCGATAACCTGCAGCAAATTTGCGATCACCTTACGGCACAACGCCTGAAGGCAAAAGAGGTGGAAGACAGTTATGTGCGTATGAAATCAGTGGAGTATATGGAAGGGTTTACAGGTGATGTGTTCAAGGCGGTGGTACACCGTATCAATGAGCGCGAAATGACGGTTGAATTAAGTGATAACGGTATTCAGGGTCGCTTGTTTATTGCGGGATTGCCGGAGCGCAACTGTTTCTTCGATGCTGAGAATTACAGGGTGGAGAATGATGAAAAAACGGTGAAATACCAACTGGGAGACGTGGTATATGTGCGTGTAGCCTCAGTGGATAAATATGCCAAGCATGTTAACTTTATTTTAGCAGAGGCGCCAAAAACTGTCCGGTAAAGCTTTTTTTGTTCTTAACTACTTCCTCCGGAGTACCTGTGGCTATTATGGTTCCACCTCCCCCACCGCCTTCGGGGCCAAGGTCAATAATATAGTCGGCCGTTTTGATTACATCAAGGTTATGCTCTATAACCAGCACGGTATTACCACGTTCTACGAGCTTGTTCAGTACTTCCAGTAATATGCGCACATCTTCAAAATGAAGTCCGGTAGTGGGCTCATCAAGAATATAGAAAGTGTTGCCCGTGTCACGTTTGGCCAATTCGGCGGAGAGTTTCACACGTTGGCTTTCCCCGCCACTGAGGGTGGTGGAAGGCTGTCCAATTTTCACATAGCCCAATCCTACGTCTTGCAGGGTTTTTAATTTCTGCAACATTTGCGGTATATGTTCAAAAAACTCACAAGCCTGGTCAATGGTGAGCTCCAACACTTCGTAGATATTCTTACCCTTGTATTTTACCTCCAGCGTTTCACGATTGTAACGCTTGCCATTACAGGTTTTGCAGGTAACATATACGTCGGGCAAAAAGTTCATTTCTATGGTTTGTACACCGGCGCCACGACATTCTTCGCAACGTCCGCCTTTTCCGTTTAAAGAAAAACGGCCGGCCTTGTACCCGCGAATTTTGGCATCGGGTGTTTCTTCAAAGAGTTTGCGAATGTCTGTAAACAGGTTGGTGTAGGTGGCGGGATTACTGCGGGGAGTGCGGCCCAGAGGCGACTGGTCTACCTCCACCACCTTGTCTATTTTTTCTATGCCGCTTACGGAATGATAGGCTAAAGGTTGTTGGAAGGAATGGTACAAAGCCCTGCTGAGTATGGGTTGTAGGGTCTCATTAATCAGGGTTGATTTTCCACTTCCGCTCACGCCTGTTACACAGATAAGCACTCCCAAGGGGAATTCCACATCCACGTTCTTGAGGTTGTTACCCGCCGCTCCTGTGATAACTATCTTATCTCCCTTTGTAGATCTTCGTTCCTTTGGTATCTCCACCTTCCGCTCCCCTGATAGGTATTCTAATGTAAAAGATGGATTTTTTAAATTTTTAAATTTTTGAATTTTTGAATCTTCTATTTTCCCTGCAAAGACAACTTCCCCGCCCTTGCGCCCCGCGCCGGGACCCATGTCTATAACATAATCGGCATTGCGGATCATATCCTCATCATGCTCTACTACAATCACTGAATTGCCCTCGTCGCGCAACTGCTTCAATGCATCTATAAGCTTCAAATTATCACGCTGGTGCAAGCCAATGCTGGGCTCGTCAAGAATATATAAAACGTTTACCAGCTTAGAGCCTATTTGTGTGGCCAGGCGTATGCGCTGGCTCTCACCACCGCTGAGACTGCGTGTGCTGCGGCTGAGGGAGAGGTAGGATAGTCCCACGTCAAGCAGAAAACCCAAGCGGTCACGTATTTCTTTCAATAAGTCTTTGGCTATGGCTTGTTGTTTCTTATTTAAGCGTTTTTCTATTTCTTCAAACCAGGCGCGCAAGGTTAGCAAGTCCATAGCACTGAGTTCGGCAATATTTTTACCGTCTATTTTGAAAAAGAGTGCATCTTGTTTTAAACGCGTTCCGTGACAAACATTACAGGTAGCATAAGAGATAAAACGTTCAGTGCTGTTTTTGCTCATTTCGCTTTCCTCATCGGCGCTCTCCAGTATGCTCACCACGCCACCAAAGGTGGTCATATAGGTGGATTCCTTACCGGTAATAGCCTTTACGCGGAACAGTTCCTCTGATCCGTAAAGTATGATATTCATTACTTCTTCGGATAGGGTAGAGATAGGGTCGTCCAGCGAAAAATCATAACGGTAGGCTATGGCTTCCAGTAGTCGAAAGGCTGCATTATCCTTGTGTTTTCCCAAGGGTACAATACCTCCCTTTTTGATACTGATTTTCTTGTCGGGGATAATTTTAGAGATGTCCACTTCAGCAATAGAACCTAAACCGTTACAGTGCGGACAGGCGCCCTGCGGCGAGTTGAACGAGAAGGAGTGAGGGGCCGGTTCGGCGTAGGATATGCCGGTGGAGGGGCACATTAAGTATTTGCTGTAATATCTTAACTCTTTGGTATTTATATCAAGTATGGCTATTGTTCCATATCCCTGGTGCATGGCTGTGTGTAGCGATTCACGCAGCCGTTGTTCATCATCAGCCGAGGGGATCAACTTATCAATAACTACTTCAATGAAGTGAGCTTTGTAGCGGTCGAGCTTATGCTGCGGTCGTATTTCTGTTATTTCACCATCAATACGGGCATTGAGGAAGCCTCGCTTGCGTAGCTGTTCAAACAGTTCTTTGTAGTGTCCTTTGCGGCCCGACACAATAGGGGCAAGTATGGCGCACTTCTTCTTTTCAAATTGTTTGATGATGAGTTGTACTATCTGTTCATCGGTGTAGCGCACCATCTCTTCTCCCGTTTCGCGTGAGTAGGCTATGGCGGCACGGGCGTAGAGCAGGCGCAGAAAGTCATATACTTCAGTGATGGTGCCTACGGTAGAGCGTGGGTTTTTGTTGGTGGTTTTTTGTTCTATGGCAATAACGGGACTGAGTCCGGTGATTTGATCTACATCAGGGCGCTCCATACTGCCCATGAACTGACGGGCGTAGGCGGACAGGGTTTCCATATACCGGCGTTGTCCCTCGGCATAAATAGTATCAAAAGCTAATGATGATTTACCGCTTCCGCTGAGACCGGTAATTACGGACAAAGCATAGCGGGGAATACGCACATCAATATTTTTCAGGTTGTGTACTCTCGCTCCGGAAACGATGAGTTCATCTTGTGAGGAGTGACGGGTGACGGGTGACGGGTGACGAGCGGCAGTTGATGGGTTGTTTTCTGTCACTGTTTTTGATTTTGTTTGTTTGCCTGTATTTATTTGCTCTTTAATTTTAGCCATAAATTTTTTCTTATACTTGTTACTCGTCACCCGTTACCCGTCACTGTTTTTCCCGGAAGCCTTTGGCGGGAATTTTTACGATGTAGGTTTTCCCTGCTTTGTTGGTGAGATAAGCCTTACGCAGCCAGGGGTTAAAATATTTGAAAATTTTATAATTGGTGCCATGTTCAGTAGCGAAATCAGTCCACGAT
>JAVBSQ010000030.1:0-9246 GCA_031556695.1 Bacteroidales bacterium
ATAGGTGTACCTACAAAGATAGAAGAGTAAGTACCTATTATCACGCCAATAGCAAGGGCTACGGCAAAACCGCGGATTACTTCGCCTCCGAAGATGGCAATCATCAACAACACCACTATGGTTGTACCACCGGTATTGATAGTACGTGAAAGGGTGCTGTTCAAAGCCTCATTCACATTAGAGCGCAGGTCGCGTTTGGGGAAGAGGGTGCGGTATTGGCGGATACGGTCAAAGATCACCACCGAGTCATTGATCGAGTAGCCGATGATGGTCAACACGGCTGCAATGAATGTCTGGTCTACGTCCAAGCTGAAGGGCAGCAAGCCGGAGAAGAGAGAGAAGAAGCCGATAACAAAGATGGCGTCATGCACCAATGAGAGCAAGCCTCCCAAGCCCCAGTACCAGTTGCGGAAACGAGCTGCAATATATAAGAAGATAGCGAGGAGTGCTATCAATACGGCAAATACTGAGTCGCGTTTCAGGTCGTCGGCAATGGTAGGGCCTACCTTTTCAGAGCTGATAATACCGTTAGGATTATCAAGGGTTGACAAGAATTCAGGCAGGGTGATTCCATTTGTATAGAAACCGTTCAATGCGCGATAGAGTTTACCGTCAACAAGGCTGTCAACAGCGCTTGATTCGTCTTCAATCATGTAGGTGGTAGTGATTTTCACCTGACTGCCGGCACCAAATTGTTTCACTTCGGTAGCGCCTTCAAACTCTTGCAAGAGGGCTTCACGTACATCATTAAGCGACACTTGCTGGTCAAAACGCACCACGTAAGTACGCCCACCGGTAAAGTCAACACCGTAGGTAAAGCCTTTGGTGAAAACAGAAGCAAGAGCAATCACGGTAACAGCGATAGAGAAGATGTAAGCATACTTACGTGCTTTCACAAAGTCAAATTTTGTGTGGGCAAGGAAGTCTTGTGTAAATTTATTAGAGAAAGAGATGTTCTTACCTTTAGCCAATCGGGCTTCAAATACCAGGCGGGTGATAAAGATAGAAGAAATCAACGAGGTGATGATACCTACAACGAGTGTGGTAGCAAAGCCTTGGATAGGGCCTGAACCGAAGAAGAAAAGTACCAAACCGGTGATGATAGTGGTAAGGTTACCGTCGATAATAGCGGAGTAGGCATTCTTGTAACCATCGGTCACGGCCATACGCAAGCCTTTACCGGCGCGTAATTCTTCTTTTATACGTTCATAAATAATTACGTTGGCATCTACTGCCATACCCATGGTCAACACGATACCGGCGATACCGGGGAGGGTAAGCACAGCACCAAAGGAGGCTAAAGCACCAAAGAGGAAAAGCACGTTCACCAAAAGGGCGAAGTTAGCAGCTACACCGGCTCCGTTGTAGAACAGGAGCATATAGGCCAGCACCATAATAAAGGCCAGTACAAATGAAAGCATACCGGCGTTGATGGATTCTTGTCCAAGTGAAGGCCCTACTACGGCTTCTTGCACGATACGTGCGGGAGCAGGCAGTTTACCTGAGTTCAATACGTTGGCTAAGTCGTCCGCTTCCTGTACGGTAAAGTTACCGGTAATTTGTGAGCGGCCGCCGGAAATTTCCTGGTTAACGCGGGGGTATGAGTAAACAGCACCGTCCAATACGATGGCGATGCAACGGTTAATATTGTCGGCTGTGAGGCGTGCCCATACGCGGGCTCCTTCAGCGTTCATGGCCATATCCACCTCTGCGGTACCGGCGTTGCCAAAGGCTTTGCGAGCGTCGGTCACCACACCTCCGTCAAGGGGAGCTTTACCGTCGCGGGTATTAGCTTTAATAGCCACAAGGTCATAGATCACACCTGATTTATCCGTAGCTTTCACTGTCCACAAGGGGCGGAAATCGCGGGGGAACAGGGCGCGGATTTGGGGCATGTTCAAGTATTTCATTACCTTTCCGGTGTCACGATAGTGAGCGTGGCCTATGCAGGCGCCGGGGCCCAGTTGGCCTTGTTGGTCAACGTAAGGTTGAAGTACGGCAAACAAGGGATATTCTTTAGCCCAATCACGCGATTCATCTTGAACGAGGCTATCCAGCCCAACAGGCTCCACTGCTTCAACAGTGCTCATTTCACGGATTAAGCGGTTAGCTTCCTGCAGGCCGTTGTAAATTTCGCTATTTTCGTATGTTTCCCAAAATTCCAAAGAAGCAGTTCCCTGGAGGAGTTTACGCACACGGTCGGGTTCTTTCACACCGGGAAGTTCCACCAATATGCGGCCACTGTTACCCAGGCGTTGAATGTTAGGTTGTGTAACACCGAAACGGTCAATACGGTTACGGAGTACGTTAAATGAGTTGGCGATAGCGCTTTCAGCTTCGGCACGAATAACGGACAACACGTCAGCGTTAGACGTTTCGGGCTTGATGCGATCACGCAATTCGTAGGTTGCAAATATTTTCGAAAGGGGTTGTCCCGGTGCAACTTTTTCCCAAGCCTCACCAAAGAGAGAAACGAAGTCGGCACGGCTGGTAGCTTGTGCTTTTACTGCTTGGTTCAAGGCTTCATTAAATTCGGGCGAGGCGCTGTTGTTTGCCAAGGTTTTCACCAGGTCAATCACAGACACTTCAAGGGTAACGTTCATACCACCCTTCAAATCCAAACCGAGGTTCAACTCTTTATCTTTACACTCTTTGTAAGTAAAAGCAAAAAACACTTTTTCGGCAGTTACCGAGTCGAGGTAATATTTTTCGCTCACGCGATACAAAGAATCTAAACGGAAAGTCCTGTTCAATGAGTCGTTAGCTGCGAAATTCGGGTCTTTATCGGCTGCGGCCACTATGGCTGCGGCATGGTCAGCCGCCTTACCTTCCTGGTAGCGCGTTACCCCGGTAAATGATAACTGATAGAGGCAGGCTATAGCTATAACAATGGCCACCAATCTAATAACACCTTTACTTTGCATGGATCTAATGTTTTTTAAGTATAATTTTCATAAATTTATGGAACGCAAAGGTAGTATTTTTTTTAAAAAGAAAGAATTTATACCTTTGTATGGTGAAAAAAATGATCCTTATATTGCTTTTTGGAAGCTGTTTGAGCCTTTTGACTCTTGTGGCCGCACCACCTACAGATTTGCATAACGAATTGAAAAAGGGAGACATACTCCGTTTAACCTATCGTTTTGATGAGGCCTTGGGGATTTTCAATAAACTGCTTAAAAAAAATCTTGATTCTGCTTTAAGAAGTGAGGTGCTGCGGGAGATCACCATTTGTGAAAACGGGAAAAGCATGCTCAAATTTACAGCTAATCCAACTGTAATCAGCAGAAAAACAGTTCCCTTAAATGAATTTTACACCCGTTATGATGTAGATATACCCGGATTTTGGGCCTTCACGCCGCCGGCTTTACTGAATGCCAAAGATATCAATAAATTATCTCCGTTCGTACATATCAGTGGAGAAAAACCCGAGCTGATATATTTTTCTTCCCATGGCAAGGAGGGCAACACCGGTTGGGATATTTATGAAACACACCTCATGCCCAACAATGAGTGGAGCGCGCCGGAGCGGCTTAGTGAGGTGATCAATACCCCCTTTGACGAGCGTTTCCCCTACCTCACCCCTGATGGAAAAACATTGTTTTTTTCGTCCAACGGCCACTATGGCATGGGTGGGTATAACCTTTACAAAAGCACAAAAGACCCTGTCAGCGGCACGTGGAACACCCCCGAGAACCTGGGCTTCCCACTTTCGTCTACTGCTGATGATATACTGTATGTGCCCGATGCAGACGGCTTATATGCCTGTTTCGCGTCCACACGAAACACTACAGCAGATAGTATTACCCTGTATAAAATAGCCTTGGAAGGTACGCCGGTAAAGCAGTCGCTCACCGACTTGATGGACATTTTACATCTGGCGGACCTCAATCCAATTACGAATTACGAATTACGAATTACGAAAGACCCATCACCCGTCACTCGTCACCCGTCACCCGTCACTAGCCAATCATCACCAGATCAACAGTACCGGCAGCTTTTGCAGGAATCGGAACAGGTTAAACAAGGCATAGTCTCCACACAAGAAGAACTGGGCGATTTGCGGAACAGCTATACGTCAAGTGATGCCGGTAGGAAGGAAGCTTTAATGGTAAAGATTGGAGAATTTGAGAACCGCCTGATGCAGTACCAATCGGAGCAGCAAAACATCACAAAGCAAATACAAGAGCAGGAATATCTTTTATTGTCGCAAGGCATTGTACCCACGGCGCAAATAAAAAAGGAAGAGGCTGTTCCGGTTACGGTAGAAGCAGGCAACACTACAGCATTTGAAGTACAGCCCGGTAAGATGATTGTATTGTCTAATCTTGTTATTCAAGCACCCATAGTAGCCGTTTCGGAAGACAATACCCAAGGCATCACTTACCGTTATGTGGTGGGTAGTTTCAGTAAGCAGCCCGACATAAAAATCTTCAAAAATTATACCCCCCTATTTACTGATGAAGTGAAAGGGAAATGGGTCTACAGCCTGGGCTCCTACACTACTTTTGCTGAAGCGCAGAAACACGCACCGCAATTCCGTCGCGACTTTAAAAACCCTGTTCTCACCGCTTATAAAGATGGAAATCCCATTGATTTAAAGCAGGCGCGACTGGAGGAAGGGCGGAGGCCGTCAGCCTCTAAACATACTACGGAAATTGTCAATAAAGATGCGGCCTATCAGGTGTTGTTGGGCGAATATACCATCATACCTCCGGCCTTGCTCAAGGCGGTGCAGCAAGCTACCACCAAAGACATTTCACGCATCAACCTCAACGGAAAAACAATATATGCGGTAGGCCCCTACACCTCCAGGGAAGAGGCCGACAAGGTGATGCAGGTGTTGCAGCACAGCGGCTTCAACGAGGTGAGTGTGGAGGGAGTGGAGAGGAAGTAGCGCTTTGGCAATTCCGGCTTAATTATGCTTACGCCTGACGGTGTGTTTAACTTTCAGCAGGGCTAGATTCAGCTCTATGCTCGTTTCGCTGTCGGTAGGGTGCATGTCGTGATCCAAGATGTCCGACAGGATGTTGCTGCTCTTTTCAGCAAGCATCTGCTGGTTCGCTTCGGTAGGGTCAACCACGGCTACCTGCACGGCTGCTGACAATTCGCGAAGTTTTGTGAACGCCTCAATGATGGAGATGGTCGTTTGTGTAGCCTGCGGACTTTTCAAGATAGTGGCGAGCATATATAAACCTCTCTCAGTAAACGCGTTAGGTAGAACAGG
The DNA here is from genome assembly GCA_031556695.1 of Bacteroidales bacterium. Lineage (GTDB taxonomy): Bacteria > Bacteroidota > Bacteroidia > Bacteroidales > UBA932 > UBA932. The sequence goes on from JAVBSQ010000030.1 coordinate 5,228, forward strand.
AGAGAATTTAAGCCTGAGGTTGCCACAATTTGTGGCAACCTCTTCTTTCTCTCTATCAGTCAGTCTTATAATATATCCTTCGGGAAATTTGTCCGGATTACGCTTTACGGCTTGATTGATGTCGTTTGTTGGTACGCCATAAAGCTCGGCCACATCACTATCCAAAATCACCTTCTCGTTACGGATAGTAACAATTTTTTCATTCACTTCAATTAATAATTTCATCAGAAAACAGATTAACTCCACATTAAGAGTTATTAAAAATGGCGGATTTTAGATACACCTACACACCATATAAAGCACGCACAAGGTGCAGTCTATCACCAGCGCCAAATCAATATAGCGCAATGTATTGTTTCCTTCTTTCATATTTTGGATTTACCGATTCTTTTTTTAATAATTTGATTCCACTAAATGAATAATATTTTCCGGTAAGTCCATGTTTTGCAATTGTCCATGGCCAACTTTTACGGCTATATAAATAGGAGATTCCGACACCGGAACCTCCTTACCGCAGACTTCGGCTATAAAATCGTAATCCAGCACTACAGATATCCTATTTAAGAGATAAATATCCACGCTGTGTTGTTTAAACAGCTGGTACACAGTGGAGCGGTGTACGTTGATTTGATCAGCAAAATAAGCTACCGTAAAATTACGGTCATACTTACGGCGAGCATCAAATTTTTCTTTAACGAGTGGTCCAATGGCGATTTTGGCAGACATATTTGAATTGGTTTTATGGGGTTTTACTAAACATATTAAATGCAAAGGGTACAAACAAGTTTGTACAGTCCGCAGGTAATCGCCATCACCCAACTCAAAATACAAAAAAATGCTCGTACCCTATTCAGGACAAGGCACTTATTGCTTTTTATTGAATTTTTAATTAAAATTGGCGATTTTAGCGGAACTCTTAAGCAAGTCGTGTTTGCTGTATGTTTTTACTCTTTATTTTTATTCAATAGGCTAAAAATTGGTTAAGACACAAAGGTATAATATTTTCACCAACCGTCGAAATAAAACAGAAAGAAACACACATATAGGATACGAACATCTACAATATTTTAAAGAACTTTTTCCAGGTACAATAATACCACATAAGCCCCGAAAAAAAATCTAAAATCTCCATGAAATTTTATCAAAAAATTTAAACTCCCTGATTTTTAGTCAAATATAATGAAAGCAAGTAGGTGTATCTTCGTGATTTATTTTTATTCTTTGGAGGTTTTACCTTACTAATAAAGTGTGATTTGTAGGTTCCAACCCTAATATTATCCGTATTTTTATCGGATATAAACTTGATGGCGGCAATACTCTGAGGAACAGATTCAACAAGCAGTAATACAATGACATATAGTTTAGTTTCACCCGGAGAAACAGTGGGGTATACCGTTCTGTAATCTTTTAAGTACTTTGAAATGAAGACATCACAAGCTGTTTTAATTTTCTCTGAATCACTCGATTTGTAGGCAGTACGAAGCATCTCAATATCTGCATCAACAGCTGCTTTTACCGCTCCTTTTATTATTGCTTGCTTCTTATCATGGCGATATTTTTGAAATAATATGAAAATCAAAACAATAAACAGAATCGTGAATAATATTGAGAGGAGAATATAGTTGATGTTTGCAGGTTGTGTTTCTTCAGCCACCAAGGGGCATACAAGTCCTTTTTCATAGGTAAATGCACCCGATGCAGTAGTCAACAACAAGCGGTCATCAGCCGTTACTACTAAGGGGTAAGACTGGAATGGGATATCCGGTTCAATAATCTGCTTATCTAAAAATGAGGTGTCTTTTTGCGGATTAATAATAGAAAATCCTTTATAGTACAAGGCAAAGACATGTGAGCCGAGCTCATGGGCACATATAGACTGGAGTTGCGGCGTATTCACGGGAATAGGGGTAATTACGTCAATATCCATATCATATTTGTAGAGCCCTTTTGACGTATATATGTAGAGCGACCGTTGATTAATGACCATTTCTTTTGCACTGCCATAGGTTTCAATGGAGGCTATTTTAATAAAATGCTCACTGCCAGCCTCTTTTTTGAAAAGGCCCTTATGTAATGTGAGCACATAGATGTCACCTTTACAGTCTTCTATAATTTTTCTGACATAAAGGTCGGAAGTATCTATGCCATTCGTTACCTGCACCGGTATCCGCGACACTGTTTTTTCCGACAAGTCAAACAATCCCAAGTAGTGTCTTGTACCTAAATATAGCTGTTTTTGGGTGGTATAACATATATCTTTAAGGTCATTTTCTCCAAAAACTGCCAGCATTTCTTTATCTTTCACATTCACTTTATAAAGACCGGAATGTATTGCAAACAAAAAATCGGAAGACTTAGATTGTAGTGGCACCGGTGGGCGTTGTTGCCCATCAAAGATATATTGAAATAAACGAAAATCATCTCTTAGCAAGATAACAGTATCGTTAGTCCCGGCAACTTCAGCTAAGGCCATAATCTTAAAAGATGCTGACGGGTGCGATGGGTTTAAGTTAAATCTCAAGAGGTTGATTCCATTAAGAAGATAAAGCGTATCATTGCTTATCAAGGAGAACTGTTTCAATCCGGGATCAATCGGAACCGGAAGTTTACATTGTAGAACAAGATTTTCTTTTTTGTATATTAATGACGTTTCTTGAAGTAGCCAGCGGCTATCTTCATGTATATTATAGGCATAACAGCGGGAACCGGACATGATAACTACAGGTTCCTTACGGAGCTGTTTTAGCGGAAGTGCCCGTATGTTGTTAGTTGAAAGAATAAAAAGACTGTCGGCCGTTAGCGTTATATTTTTGGCCCTGTAGTGTCCATGCAGTTTTTCCACCGCCCGGTTCTTCACCTTAAGAAAGAAGCCGGAGTCGGCTGCCATATATATCGTGTCATTACGAGATATTATTTTATTTATGGCAGAATGAACGTCGGCGGTCAAACAGAAAGGAGTTAAGCTATTTGATATACTCAAAGAGTCAGCCGGCAATGTATAACAACCATTGCTTGTTCCTAAATAAAATGTGTGTTCCGGTACATTAAAAGCTATGGAATAAACGCCGTAAAAAGTATTTTTTGCCTCGTTATCAGCTAAGCGATAATTTTGAATAGGGAGATATTTCCCTCCCGCTTTGCGGAATAGTTTCAATCCTTCATCACGCCCTCCAACCAATAAGAAGGAATCTTTCCCTGCAATATATTCATAGACATCATATATACGATTATTTCCGGCATGCAATGTAGAACGGGTATTATCATGTCTGTTTTCAATAACCACAAAGCCGTTGTCCAAGCCTAAAAATAGCCTACCTTCTTGATTTGATGGAGATAGAGATGTTATAGGTGCCGGAAACGAAGTGCCCGTGAATGTAAGTGTATCCCGCTGCCCGGAGTCATAAGTACAAGCATTTAGCAATAGTAGCCCACCTACCCAACAAAGAAAATTTCTCATCGTTATATCTTTTATCTAGCTTGACAAAGATACTAAAAAAGGGGCAAATGAAATTCATTTACCCCTTAATCCGGCAGTCTAAGTTTCATAGACACCGGCACACCATATAAATCACACACAAAATACAACCTATCACCAGCGCCAAATCAATATAACGCAATGTGTTGCTTCCTTCCTTCATTCCTTATGATTTTACTTGTTGCAGTAAATTATTCATCTCTAACACAGCGCACGGAAAAGCCGTAGGAACGACTGTCATAGTCACGATAAACATCGGATCTGTTTTGCGAAAAATATCTATGCCACGCGTTCGTACTACTATATACAGATGACCCCCAAAAGTCGGCTCGCTGACCGCGGTAACTAAAGTAAGAACCATTATTGCTACGGTAGCCCGCCGGCAGAGCACCAAAACCATACACATCGCTAATGTGGGCAGTATAAGTGGCAACATAATCCCAATAAGGCAATAAGTCTGTATTACAATTGGTGCCGGAAGCACAAGAGCTCTTGTTTTTCAGCTTTGCGCCGGCGCCATTAGCTGTATTGTAGCCGGTATAAC
>JAVBSQ010000091.1:0-27026 GCA_031556695.1 Bacteroidales bacterium
TTGACTGGTACTACACCCCCTGTCATCGTTTCAGCCTGGCCACCACCGCCTACTTCAGCACGGGCAATGGCGGCGGATTGTGGACAGAAACTACCGGTAAACCCATCATCAACTACCGTACAACTAAGGGTTTAATAGATTGGAACGGTGTGTACAGCGATAATACCGCGAGTATACAAAGTAATAATATCCAGTCGGACTACTTAGCAGGTAATACCGGTTTTGGCGCCAAATCGGTATTATCTTTCAAATTAAACGACACCTATTCCCTTTCAGGCGGCATACATGCTCAGTATTTTTACTCTTGGCAAAACGAGAAAATAACCGACCTGCTCGGTGGCGAATATTGGTATGAAGATTATGATAAGAATTCATTGGCAGGAAAAGCCGGACGCAATCCGATAAAACATGTTGGCGACTACATCCGCCTGGACAATGGTAATAAGGATTACAGCATTTCAGCCTTTGCCCGAATGGACCATAAAAGCGAGCATTTCAACGCTTTTATTGGAGGGCTCTTCATGACAAACATTTACCGGCGTTGGGACAAATACAATTATATCGACAATATATATAGTGACATTGTTAGTGGAAGCGGAGGCAATATCAAAGCCGGAATATCTTACAAAATAACACCTGAGCACCAACTTTATGGCAATGCCGGATTCTATTCGCGTGTGCCCTACTCCGGCACTTACTTCTCTCAAAACAATAATAACATTACAGAAGATGTCAGTAATGAGCAAAATTATATGTTGGAGGGTGGCTACCGCTTTGAGCATAATAATATAAAAATAAACCTCAATGGGTATTATGCATACTGGAAGAACCGCACCTTACTATCTGATCCATATAAATCTATAGACAGCGAAGACGTACGGTATATGATTAAGGGCTTAGATGCTGAACATATAGGAATAGAGCTCAACTATGAACAGCAAATAACAAAGTGGCTGGCCCTATCGGCTTTTGGTTCATTAGGTGACTGGAAATGGATAAACGATGTAAACGCGACAATCTATGATCCCTATAGCGGACAAGCGGTGGACACTTTACGGGTATACGCGGCCGGACTATTTGTAGGTGATGCTCCTCAAACACAAGCCGGAGTGGCTGCCAACTTCCGTTTTTTCAAAACACTGGAATGTCGTCTTGAATATCGCTATAATAGCCGTATGTACGCCAATTTTGAACCTTCTAAGCGCAATAATCCCGATGACAGGGAACAGTCGTACTGCCTACCCGACACACATATAGCAGCTATCTTCATTAATTACTCTTTTCAAATTGGACGGGTACAGCCGCAAGTATTCTTTAGTTGTAATAATCTGTTTAATGCTACATTTATTGAGCGAGGCGATGACGGCAGCACCCACGGCCTTGATTCATTCAAAGGCTACTGGGGCTATGGGCGAACTATGCAGCTGGGTATCAAAGTGCATATTCGCTAATCAACAATCTCATTCTGTTGAACAAATCCAATTCGTTTCTGTGACCTTTCTGCCACCAGTCGATTTTGAGCATGCAATTCAGCCAAAGATTGATTTATCAGCTCCAACTGCATGCGTGTATCTTCGTTGATGTCGTTATAGTCTGTAAACACCTCTTCAATATATTGCTTTAGGTCTTGCACTTGCCGATCCGAATTGCTTACACTAGAAGTCGAACGGGCATTCAATACTACTTGTCTCATGTACACAAAAGCTCTCATGATATTACGATTGGCTTCTATTGCCGCGTCAGAATTCAACACACTACTCAACATAGCAACTCCCAACTCTGTGAATGCCAAAGGTAGATACTTGATATTACTTCCCCTGCCTTTGTTCAAGGTCGCAAAATGCGACCTTGAACAAAGAGCCTCTTCTTTAGTTAATTCAAACATAAAATCATCACCAATAAAACGTTTGATATTACGTTTGACTTGCTCTTTTAGGCGTTTAGTTTCAATGCCGTATATTTCTGCTAAATCAAAATCCAGCATGACTTTTTGTCCGCGAATTTCATAAATCCGTGATTCAATTTGCGGTGTTTGCGCAACAAGTGGTGTATTTTTCATAATAAATATACTTTAAGAAAATCATTGTTTTTGCTTATCGTCATTCTGTTGAACAAATCCAATTCGTTTCTGTGACCTTTCTGCCACCAATCGATTTTGAGCATGCAATTCTGCCAAAGATTGATTTATCAGTTCCAGCTGCGTGCGTGTATCTTCGTTGATGTCATTATAGTCGGTAAATACTTCTTCGATATATACTTTTAAATCTTGCATTTGTTGCTCCAGTATTTCTGTTTTACCGGTCGGCTTTGCATTTTGCATCAACTGCCTAACATGAACAAACACTCTCATAATCGCAATATTCATCTCAATAGCGATATCACTATTTAACAGTCCCGACAACATTGCAACACCTTGCTCAGTAAAAGCATAGGGTAATTTTCGTGTTCCACCCCAACTTGAAGTCGCAAATTGCGACTTCAAGTTATTAAGTTCCTCTCTATTAAGCTGAAACATAAAATCGACAGGAAAACGTTTGATATTACGTTTTACGGCTTCATTCAATCGCTTGGTTTCAACATTGTAAAGTTCAGCCAAATCAAAGTCCGGCATGACTTTTTGTCCGCGGATTTCATAAATCCGCGATTCAATTTGCGGTATTTGCGCAACAAGTGGTGTATTTTACATAATAAAAAATTAGAGCGGCGGTGAATAGACTACAAAGATAGATATTTTTTTCTCATGAAAAATTTATCAACAAAAAAAGAGTTGCCTCATATTGAAGCAACTCTTTATATATGGAAGTTTTTAATTACTACTGTTGTTCTACACTCACAAATTCAAAGGTAGGAGGCGTTCCGGCTGAACCGGCTGTCAACACCTTATATTTAAATGTATAAATTAGGGTTGTATTAGTAACTCCATCAGGATAGTATACCTTAGCTGAAATATTATAATACAATTGAACACCTTGAGCATCAACAGGAGACTCAGGGTAACGCAACTGAAGAAATTTAATCATAGCAGTTTCCGTCAAACGCTCCCATAGCAAATCGGCCTTCTCTTCATTGGTTGCCAAGCTGTGTAACTCCGTATCATTAGCCTTGCTGCTGGGCACATCACGAGAAGACGATGCACTACCGGATAAACGGAAGTTGATATTTCCATAATATCCGCTAAAGCCAAAATACCACTCTTCATTATCATAAGGAACTCCTGTTGTAGCGTTTACACGATTGTAGACACTCAAAGTAGGATCATTCAATACATAAGTACAAATAAGCTGATAATCGGCATTAACCATAGTGAGATTAATGGTAGGATCAAACAACCATTTTTCACCGTTATGAATAAACTGCTCTGTAGTAAGTGCTGCGACTAATGAAGGTTGCCATAATCCGCCGGTAAATACATACTCATCAGCAGCAGTAGTAGAGCTACCGGATTTATATACAACAGCCTCTTTATTTCCAGTTTGTGCATAAGGGAATTTTGCGCTCAAATAAGTAGGCAGGTAATTAGGCGCCATTGCTGCAGTCATCGTGCTTATATTCATGGCCGTATAATCAGCCGGATTCAGCATTACTGCATTAGGATAAACCGTCCAATTTGTACCACCATAGGTATAAATGGCATTAAAAGGTCGAGGATTAGCGGCAGGAGTAGGAGCGGCATTTTTATCAATACCTTTTATCAAAATATTATCTATTTGATAAGTCGTCGTTCTAGCATTCGTCGTAGCCGGTAAATCAGGATATCCTCCTTCATACTTAAAGGCGATAAACACTTTTTTCCCAGCATAGGCTGACATGTCCATTGTACCGGCAGTTGCGAGCACACCATAACCGGAGGTCGGGGTTTTAGGAATAGTAAAGTTAGAAGTTACATTCACCCAAGTAGCATTACCCGGATCAGTTGCAGCCGTGGCATCAAGAGATACAAGTACGGTTAAACCATCATAGTTCCAAGAACCGATACAAACATCAAAAGAAAATTTAGGACTTCCAACATTCGTCAAATCAATTTCCGGAGTAATCATGTAAATAACATTGGAAACTTCACGCAATGCTGCATTTGCATTACTTTGATAAGCCGTAACCTGAGCATAGGTATTACCGTTATAAGAAGTAGCCTTCCAATCTTGTTTAGTTCCCGCTGTCATTTTAGTAACCCAGCCTTTTGTATTAACATTAATACTACTACCGGTAGTAAAGCCGGATTCATAATTCTCATTCAGAGCCTCAACCACTGCATCAGGCTCATTATCCGAATAGTTGTATGATATCAATTTAACATCTCCAGAAACAGCATTAGGAAAATCAGCTTTCAAAATGCCTGGTAATTTAGCTGTTGGTGAATTAGAAGGTGTAAAATAATTAGTGGTAGAACCAACACCCCAAACGGACTGATAATCTGCGGCAGTAAGCGTATAAGCAGGCGCGCCAGCTAAAGTAGCTAAATAATCTTCAGAATAAGCATAAGACACCTGTACGGTTGAATTTTTATTCAATGCAGGAAAGGCAATAGCTAAACGGGCCGGAACATATTTATCAGCCGTAGCAAAGCTATTTAAAGATTGTGTTGTTGCTACAGCTTTCGCCAAAGTACTATCGCCACGGGTTGCGGCATCAGCTAAAGCTGCTTTGCTAATAGCATCGTAGTCAACTTTTGTCAGTGTATAGGCCACATCTTTGTGTAAAGGCACTTGTGCGGCATCAAGATCATTGTACACATCGCTCATGGTTTTATCACATGAGGCCAAGAACAAGACCGCTAAGAGTAAATATGATAATTTTTTATACATAATATTTTTCTTTTTTCAATAACGATTAAAAGTTGACCTTAATACCGGTTGACCAGGTTCTGCCGAATCCATAATACACCAATGAAGTCTCGGCATTATGTTTTACACCATCATCGGCATCACCAATATATTCAGCATCAAATAGGTTTTGTACGTTAGCATATAAAGTAGTACTCAAGCCACCAATCTTAAATTTATAATTCATAGAAAGGTCAACAGTATAATAATCGGGAAGCTGCCATGCATCTACCTTATCTTGAATCTGAGTGCGCGACTCAGGTTTATATTCGGCAAAGTTCTTACCAAACCAGTTGAAATCAGCCCCTATTTTGAAGTTTTTGAAAGGAGTCCAGTTGGCACCCAAAGCACCGGTTATTTGAGCAGAGTTACCTACGTGTACACCGGCAATAAACGCATTAAAGGTATCAATAGGTTTTTGATTTTCATCATAAGTTACAACATGTACATCGTCCATCCAGGTCCAATCACCCACGGAAAGCATACCTTTCAAATTAAAGGTGCTTACGGGGTGATAAGTAACCTCTAACTCCATACCATAGTGGCGAGCATTAATACCTGAGATATTGGCAATACCGTTACCAGGCAATGTACGTATCATACCTTTGTCCATCCAAACCGTATAATAACCGTTCAGTACTACGTCTATAAAGTTATTTTCATAACCATAACCTAATTCAAAAGTATATACTTTTTCAGATTTGGCATTTGAATTAGGTTTTGTAGTAAAATTAATAAAAGCATTATTGAAAAAGGGTGCACGAGTAAAATAACCGGCATTGGCAAATACGTGATGGTTATTTAAGAATTTATAATTCGCTCCTCCTTTTATACTGAAAGGAAGGAAATTTACCCACTCAGACACTGTTGAATAACCATCTAGAGGTGTTTGTCCAAGGTTTGACCAACGATACCAGTTAGAGGAAAGAGAACCTGACAAGAAGGCAGAAAAATTATCTTTCACATATTCTCCTTGAGCAAATACACTAGCCCACAATACTTCTCCAGTTTCATCGTAAGTAAGAATAGCTCCTTCTTTCAAAGGAGTATTAGCAGGACGATAATTAATAGAATTGTCGATATAATATTCACCACCTAAAAGGTTGTCTAAAATATTTTTATGGTATCCTTTGTAGTAACGGCCATCAAAACCTCCGGTAAATTTAATTTCATCATTAATTTGACGACTGTATGAACTTAATATGCCATACCAGTCATGAGAGTTTAATGCCTTAGCAAATACGGCTTGAGAACCATTTGCAGAAGCGGCATTCTCTGTATAAACAGCATCATAGTCTAAAAGGCCATCTGCAGTAATTTTTGTTTCAGCATAAGGTTTGCCTGTAGTGTTATCATATGATAACCAGTTCTTTTTAGACCCTAACACCCTACGTCCACTACCAGTAGCCAAAGAAACATAAACCGAAGTTGACAAGGTTGATTTTTCATCAATGGTCCAATAGTGAGCCAATGAAATTTGAGGTTTGTGGTACTCGTTGTACGAATAACCCGTACCCACAGCTTTACCATTAATGTAACCATAGGTAAGGTTCATGCGGCGAAAATCTTTGTTTGCGCGGTAATCTTCAATCAAATATTTGTTACCACGTTGGTTATGCCATTGGGGTGAGCCAAACGCAGTAAGTGACAAACGGTGATTTTTTCCCAACATCTTCGAAATATTGGCAAAATAGTTCCATGCCTCATAGTCTGTTCCGTTTACATATCCGTCGGCAGCAGTGCGACCTCCGGCTAAGCTAATAGCCCATCCATTCTCCATCAATCCGGTAGATACATTCACCATAATTTTTTGCAAACCATCATTACCTAAACCATAATATACACTTCCACCGGCTTCAGCATCTGTGCTCTTAGTTATCATGTTAATCGTTCCTCCTACTGAAGAAAGACCTAATTTGGAAGCTCCCAATCCACGTTGTACCTGCATAAAAGTAGTTACATCGGAAAGGCCACTCCAGTTTGACCAATATACCTTACCGTTTTCCATATCATTCACAGGCACACCGTTAATCAATACCCCTACGTTCTCAGAATTAAAACCACGCATGCTGATACGGGAGTCGCCATAACCACCTCCTTGCTTGGTTGCATAAACAGAAGGTGTTGATTTTAAAATTTCAGGAAGTTCCTGGTTTCCTAATTTAGTTTCAATTTGTTCAATGGGAATATTAGAGATGGCAACAGGAGTCATACGGTCACGAATAACAATACCTGCGGTAACTACCACTTCATCAAGCCCGAAAGCATCAAGCTCCATGTTAATAGTACCCAAGTCAACAACGCCACCAGTAGCTTTTACCGGCAACACCATTTCTTTGTAGCCGAGGAAAGAGATCGTAATTTCCTGATCTCCTGTCGGAACTTTCAATTGGAAGTTACCTTCTTGGTCCGCTGTAGCTGTGCGCTTTGTTTTGGAATCAACAATTACAGCACCGGTTAGTGTTTCTGTTGTCTTAGCGTCAACAACCTTACCCTTAACCGTTGTTTGCGCCATTGCCGACAGGGCAAATAGCAAACTCACGGTCAGCATTGCTAATCGTTTCATTTTAAAAATTTTCATAAATTTATATTGATTTGGTTTATTTCTTTCACCTGTTGCCTAGGATTGCTTTCGCGATACAAAATTAGTAAAAAATAGACATGTTTAATAACCTATCCGGCTAAGTTATAAACAATATTATTAACGCATTTTAAACATTTGGTTAATAAGCATATGTTTCATATCTTTGCATTATTATTAATTCCATGTGGACAAATTTGATTGCTTGCAACCACAGACAAAAATGCTAAAACGATGAAAAATTATCTTTTCACCTCCGAGTCAGTATCGGAAGGACACCCTGACAAAGTAGCGGACCAAATTTCAGACGCCATTCTTGATGAATTATTGCGCCAAGACCCCGAATCAAAAGTAGCTTGCGAGACTTTTGTGACTACAGGCCTCACCGTGGTGGGCGGCGAAGTTAAAACTACAGGATACATCGACGTACAAGAAGTAGCCCGCCGTGTAATTAACCGTATTGGCTACAATAAAGCCGAATACAAATTTGACGGTGACTCCTGCGGCGTGCTCTCTGCCATACATGAACAATCGCCCGACATCAACCAAGGTGTAGTGCGCAAAAAAGCAGATGACCAAGGGGCCGGCGACCAGGGAATGATGTTCGGCTACGCCACCGATGAAACCGATGAATATATGCCGCTACCCTTAATCCTTTCACACATAACACTGTATGAACTAGCCGCCATTCGCCGCGAAGGCAAGGTGATGAAATACCTGCGCCCCGACTCTAAGTCGCAATTCACGGTGGAGTACAACAGCAACAATGAAGCGGTGCGTGTACACACTATAGTGGTATCAACACAACATGACGATTTTGACACGGAAGCAAAGATGCAGGCTAAAATCCGCAAAGACGTACAAGGCATATTATTACCTCGATTGCTTAAACGCTTACCCAAACGCATTCAAAAGTTATTTGATAACAAATATATCTTGCACGTAAACCCCACCGGAAAATTTGTGATTGGCGGACCACATGGCGACACGGGGCTCACCGGCCGGAAGATTATTGTTGACACCTACGGTGGCCGCGGTGCACATGGAGGAGGCGCTTTCTCCGGTAAAGATTCCAGCAAGGTGGACCGTTCGGCAGCCTATGCTGCACGCCATATTGCAAAAAATTTAGTAGCGGCCGGCGTGTCCAAAGAAGTATTGGTACAAGTAGCCTACGCCATAGGTATTGCAAAACCGATCAGTGTAAATGTAAACACTTATGGCAGCGCTAAGGTAAAACTCAGTGATGCCGAAATTGGCAACATTGTACAAAAGCTGTTTGATCTTCGTCCGGCAAAAATTATTGAACGCTTCGGTTTGAAATACCCCATTTTTGAAGCTACAGCTGCCTACGGGCACTTTGGCCGCGACTGCGTGAAGAAAAAAGTAGAGCTGCTTTACAACGGTAAAAAAAGCACCAAAGAAGTAGAATTCTTTGCTTGGGAAAAACTGGATGCCGTCAACGAGATCAAAAAAGCTTTTAAGCTGAAATAAAATCGGGTAATATTATTTTTTCGTTGGCGTAATGAGCCGATAATCATTCCACGAAGGACTTTGATATACCCGCAGGTCAAAGTAGGGAATGGCAGCTATCACATGGTCAAAAATATCTGCCTGTATATTTTCATACTTTATCCACTCCGTGGTATTGGTGAATACGTATATCTCAATAGGAATACCAACCTCCGTTGGCTGTAGTTGTCGCGCCATTAAAGTAGCGTCCTTACTCAGGTGAGGATAATCTTCAAGGTAGCGTTTCAGATACGCCCTGAAGACACCAATATTGGTTTGCTGACGGCCGTTCACCTCAACGGTTTCATTTATAGCAATAGAAGCATTATAGGTGTCAATTTCTTGTTGTTTTTGTGCTATATATTCCGATACATATTCTATTTTCGAAAAGCGCTCCAACATCTCGTCCGTACAAAACTTCACGCTGGTCATATCTATATATATAGCGCGCTTGATACGACGAACACCTGATTCAGACATCCCCCTCCAGTTTTTCACAGGTTGTGATATCAGGTTATAGGTTGGAATAGTTACAATCGTATTATCCCAATTTCGCACCTTTACCGTTATTTGTGAGATCTCTGTAACAGTACCATCAGCACCGGCTGCCGGCATCTCTATCCAATCCCCTAACAATACGACCTTATTTAATGAAAGCTGAATTCCGCCCACCAAGCCCAATATAGAATCTTTGAATACAAGCATCAACACTGCAGAAGCTGCTCCCAAGGCTGTCAAGAGTGTACCAATTTCTACGCCCAGGATCAAAGAAAAAACACAAATTGCCGCTATCACATAAGAGGCTGTCTTAGTAGCTTGCACAATGCCTTTTATGGAAGACCCGGGCCGTGTATTATTTTGTGCATGCGATTCTTCCATGGCATTAAGAAAAGCAAAAAAGATAGAACACAGGGTTATTACCCATGCCACACTTAATAATACTAAAATAGCATGATGGCTCTGCGCATGCGAAGCAAAAAGCAAATCGTTCAATATATCCAACATCAATAAAGCCGGAATATAAGCCAGACGATGAAAAAATCTTTTCTCTAATAAAAAATCATCAAGCAAAGTAGCAGTTCTAGTACTCAGCTTATTTACCACAAGGATAATGAGCCGGCGCATAGCCAAACACAAACAATACACAATTAATAACCCTACGCCAAACATAATAAGATCGGCGTATAAATTGGAGTTTGGTGTATAAAAATGAATGGATTCCAGCCATTTAATGAGATTATTTTCTATATATTCTATCATAATTCTTCCTGATAATAAATTTTATAAAATTTCCGGCCCTTATCATCCACCCCTTGTTCTATCAAATTGCGATTACCATGAACATAGATATGAAAGTTCTTATCCAGTTTTATCACACTTTTAAACACACGCGCCTGTTTCTTTACCGCCGTTTCCGAGATATCAAAATTATCAACTATATCAAGGTCAAACTCCTTGGAATAATTGTTTTTATAGTCTGTAAAGCTTTTAATTACCTCGGGCTGCTCTATTACTTCTTTGGCAAACTCCTGCATATCAAAGCTATCCTTTTCTTTAAAAAACTTCACTGACTTATTCAGAAAATCTGCCTGGTCGGCCTTAGTCACTTCAAAATGTTGCGGCAACTCATTTTGCACAAAGTTTTTACAGATGGTTAATACATTTTGCGTATTATAATATTCATCTTTGCGCGGACGGAGATGTAAAAAATCATCTATCCAGTAATGAGCCTCAGCTCCTTTAGCGCTTGTATCCACCACCGTCACCATGTACCCTTTGTCGCGCTCCGTATTGAAAATAATACATCCTTTATCCAGCTTGCTAATGTTTAAACCCTCTTCACTTTCTATTCTAAAAGTATCACCGGAAGGCAATATTTTCAGAAAAGAATCTTTGTTCTCCGACTTAAAAATACCCACCGCATCAATTGCTTCTCCATCAACTATGCAGTCGCTAAAGTAAACTACATATAATTCCCCGCTTTTAATTTTAGGGTGATTGCTTTGCTCATAGAGATATTTTGCCAGGTTGACTGATTGGTCAAAAAGTGAATCCGGTTCATCAAATATAGCCGAAATAGCAGTAAAAACATCATTATTCTCCACTCCCTCATCATCATAAAAATGAAAATATTCATTATTTTTAAAGGGATAAAAAAAATAATTCATCAACAAAAGACGCGCATCTTCATTGTTGAGTTTCAAGCAGGATTTAGTGCAATACAACGGCTCCCCATTCGTTTTGTTTCCTACAACATGAACTGCTAATTGCTCTATATTTGATTCTGAAAAGTTATGCATTTGTGTTTATTTTTCAACCGGCTTACCGGCTTTTTCCCATGAAATAATACCGCCGTCAAGGTCATAAACAGTTTTAATACCAGCCTCCTTCAAAATAGACACGGCAGTTTTACTACGACGGCCGGAACGGCAATATACAAAAACCGGTTCCGTTTTACTCAATGATTTTATTTCTCCGGCAAAATTATTACCGGTAACATCTATATTAACAGCGCCCTTCAAGTGCCCCTCTGCATACTCTTTAGCCGTACGCACATCAAGCAATTGAGGCTTTTTCGTTGCCAATAATTTAGCTTCAAAATCAGTTACATTTGATGATTGTGCCGAAGCGAAAAGAGAAGATAGAGAGAACATAAGTGTTATAATAAAAGGTTTCATTGTTACAATTTTATACAAAGGTAGTTACTTTTTATTTAGGTAGTTATGATACCGGTACCACCTTCTCTGTTTTGCAAAATAACTTTATAGGAATGACGTTGTCCACTACGGGAAATAAGTACTGTAATTTCATCTCCGGGACGGCATTGTCCAATAATTTCCATCATTTCAGCACGAGCATTTACTTCCTTACCATTGATAGACAACAACACATCCCCGAGTTGTACCCCGGCCGTATGTGCTGCACCTCCACGTAGCAATGCACCTAATGCAACACCATGCTCGAGCGGTTGTTCTTTACCAAAACGGCTACCCATCTCCGCTCCTACACCCAGGTAGGCACGTTGCACCACTCCATATTGTATCAAATCTGTAGTTACTTTTTTTGCGATATTGGCCGGTATAGCAAAAGAATATCCGGCATAAGCGCCTGTATTGGAGGCAATGGCCGCATTAATTCCTATCAGTTCACCCTGTGTATTAACCAATGCTCCGCCACTGTTTCCACTATTCACTGCTGCGTCCGTTTGAATAAACGACTCAATAGGACTGTCGGCCTGACTCTCTGAAATAATATGAATATTACGGGCGCGGGCACTTACAATACCCGCAGTAACTGTTGACGTGAGGTTAAAAGGATTACCCACCGCCAACACCCACTCTCCCACCTTCACCTTGTTGGAATTAGCAAATGTAAGATAAGGCAAATCGTTGGCCTCAATTTTCAGCACAGCCAAATCCGATGAAGGGTCTGTACCAATCAAGTGTGCTTTGTAGGTTTGCCGGTTATTCAGTGTCACCTCAATGGCTGCGGCATCTTGTACCACGTGATTGTTTGTAACAATATAACCGTCAGAAGTAATAATAACACCTGAACCATAGCCCATGATAGCCTGCTCACGATAACGGCGATAAGGGGAAAAATCAAACAATCCAAAATAATCATCATACACCCGTGTGCGCACACGAAATACGGAACGAATATGAACCACTGCGTGTACCGACTTGTCTGCCGAGGCAATAAAATCAGGCAAACCATTTACACTTACTACAGGCTCTGCTACTGCTCCCTGCCGCCCTATATCTTGATCTGCATTATTAACAATTTCTTCCAATGTTTGTTCCTCAAAACAATGCAGAACGGCTAAAGCCGAGAGTCCTCCGGAAAAACCAATCAAAAAAACAATAATTACCTTCCAAATTGTCTTCATAACAACAAAATAGATATATTACTTTTTGACAATAAAAAACAAAAATAGTTTATTTTGTTCGTAATTAAAACCTCAAATGCTTCACTGTTTGGCCTTCCCGCTGAATCAGCTTTAAGGCCTCAATGCCGATGGCAATATGGTCATCAACATAGTTCACCGTCACAGCAGCATCACTTTCCGTAGTTTTCACGCCCGATGAAATCATAGGCTTATCCGTCGCCAGAAGCAAGGCTCCGGTACTAATACCATTAGCAAAACCAACCGAAAACAATGTGGCTGTTTCCATGTCTATTGCTAAACTGCGAATTTTACGCAAATATTCTTTAAACTGGTCATCATGCTCCCAAACCCTGCGGTTGGTGGTATAGACCGTACCTGTCCAATAGTCATATCCGGCATTACGCACAGAGGTAGACACCGCCCGCTGCAGCATAAACGCAGGTAAGGCCGGCACCTCCGGCGGGAAATAGTCATTAGAAGTTCCCTCTCCCCTCACGGCGGCAATAGGCAAAATAAATTCTCCCAAGTTATGATCTTGTTTCAACACACCACATTTACCCAAAAAGAGTACGGCTTTTGGTTTGATGGCCGATAGCAAGTCCATAATAATAGCGGCATTGGGACTTCCCATGCCGAAATTAATCATAGTGATACCTTGCGCTGTGGCACAGGGCATATTGGCGTACATGTCAACCGGCTCAACGCCCATTTTTGCGCAAAACAAGGTCAGGTAATGCCTAAAGTTGGTCAGCAATATCAAATCCCCGAAGTTCTCCAATTTTTCGCCGGTATAACGAGGTAACCAGTTATTAACAATTTCGGGCTTAGTTTTCATAAATTATTTTGCAAAGTGTGTGTAGAAATAAGCAATGGTTTCAATTCCTTTATAGAAATTGAAAAGATAATAATTTTCATTAGGTGAATGAATAGCATCACTCTCCAACCCAAAACCCATCAAAATTGATTTTATGCCCAACTCTCGTTCAAAGGCTGCTATAATAGGAATACTTCCTCCACTGCGGAAAGGCACCGGTTCTTTGCCAAAAGTCTCTGTATAGGCTACCTGCGCTGCCTTGTAGGCCTTTGAATCAGTAGGCGACACATAAGCCGGACCACCATGATGAAGTGTCACCTTTACCTTTACGGTAGGCGGCGCTATGCTTTCAAAATGAGCTTTAAACAACTGCCCTATTTTAGTATAATCCTGGTTGGGCACTAAACGCATTGATATCTTTGCATTCGCTTTTGACGGTATTACTGTTTTTGAGCCTTCACCTATATAACCGCTCCAAATACCGTTTACATCTAAGGTAGGGCGGATGCCGGTACGCTCAATGGTGGAATACCCTTCTTCGCCGGTTACTTCTGCTATATCCAACGCTTTCTTGTAGTCTTCCAAATTGAATGGCGCTTTGGCCAAGGACGCACGATCGGCTGCACTTTCTTCCTGCACATCATCATAAAAACCTTTTACCGTAATTCTACCCTTCTCATCATGTAAAGAAGCAATCATGCTGCACAACACATTAGCAGGGTTAGCCACAGCACCGCCAAATAAACCCGAATGCAAATCTCGGTTTGGGCCGGTTACTTCTACCTCTACATACGTTAAACCGCGTAGGCCGGTAGTAATACTGGGGTCTTGCTGTCCAAACATGCCGGTATCCGACACCAATATCACATCAGCCTTAAGTCTCTCTTTATTGGCAGCACACCATTTCAACATATTACCGGAACCAATTTCCTCTTCGCCTTCAATCATGAATTTCACATTACAAGGCAAGGTTCCTGTTTCCATCATATACTCAAAAGCCTTGGCATGCATGAAGCCCTGTCCCTTATCATCGTCAGCGCCACGGCCCCAAATACGGCCATCTTTCACCACAGGCTCAAAGGGTTTTGTATTCCACAACTCAATAGGGTCAACCGGCATCACGTCATAGTGAGCATACACCAACACGGTTGGTTTTGCCGGATCTATAATTTTTTCGGCATATACTACCGGCGGGCCGGCGGTAGGACATATTTCGACCTTATCTACCCCCGCCTTTTTCAGGATTTCCACCCATTTTTCCGCTGCCCTCTGCATGTCCGGGGCATGCTCCGACAAAGCGCTAATGGAGGGTATGCGCAACAATTCGAAGAGTTCGTCTAAGAAACGTTGCTTGTTTTTTTCGATGTAATCAAGGATTGTCATATAAATTACGAATTTAAAATTACGAATTACGAATTTACTAAATTATTTTAGAATTCCCAATACTGTACACTGCTTACTGTCGACTATTATACAGTTGATCGCGGAGCCAGGGTTCAAAACCAGCCTCTCTAATAGTTTGTTTCATTCCGTCAGCGTCCATACGATGATTGGCACCGGCACTGGATACAACGTGCTCCTCTATCATAATGGAGCCCATATCATTGGCTCCCGCGTGCAGGCATACCTGTGCCGTTTCACGCCCTACCGTAAGCCAAGAGGCTTGAATGTTAGTGATATTGTCAAGTATCAGCCTACTTAATGCTACTGTTTTGATATATTCTACCGGTGACACATGTGGTGCCACAGGCATATTAGTCCCTTTAGTCTGCATAGGCCAACAAATAAAGGAAAGGAAGCCGGGTTTTCCGTCCGGTTTTTCACTTTGTAATTGACGAAGTTTAAAGAGATGTTGAATACGTTCCCGCTTTGTTTCAATATGTCCAAACACCATGGTGGCCGACGTTGCAAAACCTAGCTTATGGGCTTCATGCATCACATCTAACCATGCTTGACTATCGGGTTTTCCCGGGGAGAGCTGTTTGCGCACCCTATCCACCAAAATCTCCGCACCGGCACCCGGCAAGCTGTCCAGCCCCGCCTCACGCAAAGCCAACAATACATCTTTATAGCTCATCTTATCTACTTGAGCTATATGAGCCACCTCCGGCGGCCCTAGTGCGTGTAGTTTTAATGTAGGGTAGCGCTTCTTTAATTCGCGGAAGAGCTCCGTGTAAAACTGCAAGCCATATTTGGGGTGGAGGCCTCCTTGCAGTAGCAATTGGTCTCCTCCCAAGCGAAAAAGTTCTTCTATTTTATGAGAATACACCTCAAGGCTTGTGGTGAATATCTTCTCTCGCTCATGAATTTTACAATGGAAATTGCAAAACAAACAACCGGATATGCAAGCATTCGTGATGTTCACATTCCGGTCTATCTGCCAACTCACGCCATTGCCCGGCACGTGTTGTTGACGGGCAATATTAGCAAGGGCCATCAATTCGTTGACGGGCACCTGCTCATAGAGAAACAGGGCTTCGTCTTCTGTCATCGTTTATTGCGATATAATTTTAAATTCAGAGCGACGGTTCAAACTACGTCCTTCTGCTGTTCCATTAGATGCTACCGGTTTATCAAAGCCGTAACCTACATACGACAAGCGAATGGGATCAATGCCTTTTTTAATCAGATAGTCTACAATTGCTTTTGCGCGTTGTTCCGACAAAATTTGGTTTCCTTCAGCCGTACCGCGATTATCAGTATGGCCTGATATCTCTATATGAATAGCAGGGGTCTCTACCATCAATTGATATAAACGGTTCAACTCTGCATTAGAAGAGGCAGAAGGTTTATTGCTGCCAAAACCAAAGAATACATTACGCAGTATAATGCTCTTATTCGCTTCCATTCTCGGCAGTTCCACATACTTATTCACTACTTTAGCTGTAGTGCCCTCCGGAAGATTTACATTTTCCGATTTAAACATATAACCGGCTGCGGTTACCACTACTGAATAGTTAGCACCAACAGATAAAGGAACAGTAAATTTACCGGTAGCTGCGGCAGATACAAACTCTGCCACTTCCCTTCCGGTAGATATGTTCGTAATAGTAATTACAGCTTGCAGGGGATTCTTTTGTTCATTGGTGACTACACCATTCAACGTAACTAATTCCACACCTTGAGCTACCTGTACTGATGATTCAATAATGAATTCTGAAGAACGTTGATTATGGTATGCCAACAAATTTTCTTCATAATTACTCACTACTGTTTTGTTGGGATTAATGGCTATAATCCGGTAAAGGTCAAAACTCCCCTTACCTCCTGCACGATTCGATGCAATATACATCTCTTGTCCATTTTCCGAAGGATAAAAACCGGTCTCGTCAGCGGGGCTGTTTAAAGGAGTGCCTAAGTTCTGCACATTACCCCAAACATTATTTGTCAATGTAGCTTTGAAGATATCCAAGCCACCCATGGAGTGTGCATTGTTTGAAGCAAAATAGAGGACATTATTTGCGGGCGAAACATATAGAATGTGCTCATCAAACTCACTATTGATAGCAGAACCCATATTTTGCGGTTTATCCCATTTCCCATCCTGATTCCGCTGTACATAATAAATATCATATCCACCATAACCGCCGGCACGATTGCTGGAATAGAAAATAAAACTTCCATCAGCAGAGGCAAAAGCAGAATGTTCGTCAAATTTACCTTCATTAAAATTCATCTTGCGAGGTTTAGCCCACGACTCACCGTTTTTATAGGCTTCATAGATATCACCGGCTTTTGAGCCCGGGCGATAAAGCAAGGCATAATTATCATTATTAGCCAAACTGAGCAATGAAAAACCGGTAAAAGGCGTATTCATGGCGTAAGGCTCAGAGAAATCAGCTCCATTTTTTTCTGATATCAGCGTACGAAAATCCCATTTGGCTGAACTGTTCAACTGTCCACCGGTATAAAGTAAACGATTACCTCCGTTCATCAAAACAGGTGAAAACTCATAACCCGGAGTATTTACTTTTTCATTCAAATGATCAACAAACACGTACTGTGATTTTTCAGACAATTCTTTACCAACCTTGCACTCTGCAACCCGTTTATCCAACATAGATACAAATGTTGTATAGCCTTTAGGAGATAAATGACTCTTATATGTTTTAAAAGCTTCTATTGCATCTTCAAATTGAGACATAGCTTGAAAAGCTAAACCTTGAAACAAGTAAATTTCGGGATTAGGATTTATAGAATTCAAGCTTATTGCCTTTTGCAAATACGGCAATGCTTTTTCTTTTGTCACATAGAGGTAGCACTTACCAATCATTGCATTTAACGCTGCATTATTAGCGTTAAAATCATTCGCCTCTAAAAATAATGGAAGTGCTGCAGCATATAAGGCATCAACCTCCGGAGTTGACCTAAACAAAGGTGAGGCATTTAATTTTGAGGCTGTATTGCAGTAATCTTCTGCTTGGTGCATCTTCTTCAAGGCAGCATTCAACTCATCGGGCTTATCGTAAAAATTTTCACGCGTAAAAGACACGTCACCTTGAGCCGAAGCGATACCGATAGTACCAAGGAATACAAAAAAAGAAAATAGTAATTTGAAAGTATTTTTCATAGTTATTCTTAGACTAAAGGTTAGAAGCTCATTTCTTTTAAATAATCATCAGCTATACTAACACCCAATGATTTTGCTTGTTCATAATCGGCCTTTGCTCCTTCAAGGTCCCGTAACATTTCTTTTGCCACACCTCTGTTTAAAAATGCATAACCGTATTTTGAATATATTGAAATTGCTGCCGTGTAATCTTCCACTGCAGCTTTATATTCCAGCATCTTAAATTTCGCATTGCCGCGATTGTTCAAGGCAAAATGATAATCAGGACGAATATTTAATGATTCCGTGAAATCTGCAATAGCGCCCTTATAGTCGCCCATGTCAACTTTAGCCAGGCCTCTGTTATTGTAGGCAATATAATAATCGGGGTTAACTTTTATAGCTGCCGTAAAGTCATCTACCGCTTGGGCATAATTACCAACATTACGTTGCAGGTTACCACGGTTATTAAAAGCAAAATCTATAGAATTTTCGTCCAACGCAATAGCTTTTGAATAGTCGGCCATAGCAGCCTCCATATTACCTAAAACCTTGTAGGCATTAGCCCTGTCGTTAAAAGCAAAGATATAATCCGGTTTATTAGCTATGGCTCTATTGTAATCCTCAATGGCTTTGCCCATATCCGATTGCTCGAAATAAATACCCCCACGGTAATAGTATGCCTGTGCAAATTTATTGTCTTGCTCAATCGCTTTGGTATAATCCTCCAACGCCCCATTCTTGTCAGACAAAGCATATTTAGCTTTAGCCCTGCCAAAGTAAGCTCCTGCAGAGGGCTTTACACTTAAAGCAGCATTATAATCTTGAATAGCGCCATTATTATCACCCTGCTCTATTTTAACTGCAGCACGATTAATCAAAGCCTGCTCAAACTTTGGCTTCATATTAATAGCCTTTGTCAATTTTGACATGGCTTCTTTCATATTTCCCGACTCCAATAAATTAACAGCCTCATTATAAACAGATTCTGCTGTTTCCCTAGATTTTGTCTGAGAAGTTGATTTAGAATTTATTTTTGATACCACAGGCTTTTGTCCGTAAACAAAACTTACAGCGCCAATGAATAACAACAAGATAACTAGCTTTTTCATATAATGAGTTTATTTTTCTTCTAATATTATAATCGGGCAAATTTAAGATAAAAAAAAATAATTTCAAAATTAAACCTAATGCCGAATTAGCCATCTAAGTAGCATTATCTAAAAATATGAAATACTTTACATTCCTTGCTTTATTCCTGATAACCATAAATACCTTTGGGCAATCAGCTCCTTCCTACACGTTAAAAGGCGTTGTAAAAGACAGTATATCAGGAGCTCCTATTGACTTTGCCACCATCACCCTCAAACGGGCCGATAATGACAAAATATTAGTCAGTACCACAACCGACAACAATGGAACTTTTGAATTTAAACGAATATCCGGTAAACAGATTATAGCCAATATTTCCTACATGGGCTATAATTCGCTGGAAAAGAAAATAATATGGAGCAACGAAACTATAATTGACTTGGGGGATATCTCCCTGCAAGAAAATGCAACGCGATTGTCAGACGTTGTTGTATCAGCTATCGGCAACCCCATCGTTTTTAAGAAAGATACTATTGAATATAATGCCTCTTCTTACAAAGTTACAGAAAATGCCGTATTGGAAGATTTGGTAAAAAAATTGCCCGGAGCAGAAGTGGATAGCGACGGGAAAATAACCGTTAATGGGAAGGAAATCAAGAAAGTAATGATTGACGGACAAGTGTTTTTTGCCAACGATCCACAGATAGCCTCCAAAAATCTTCCTGCCAAAATGGTAGAAAAAATCCAGGTGGTAGACCGCAAAAGCGATCAAGCACAATTCACCGGCATAGATGATGGTAACGAAGAAACAATTCTTAATCTCACCGTAAAGTCAGGCATGAAAAATGGTTGGATGGGCAATGTGAGTGCCGGAGCCGGTTACAAAGACCGCTATCAGGGTGGCGGTTTTCTAGCCCGTTTTGATAATAACTGGCAACTATCTGCCATAGCCTCCGGCAACAATACTAATAACCGGGGCTTTACCGATATTGCGGGAAGCATGATGCAGAGCGGTAGAGGTAGCGGACGTGGTGGTGGTGGCATGGTACAAGGCGGTGGCCCCGGTGGAGGCAGCCGGGGCGGATTCAACCTGAATGTAGGCGGTGTAAGCATGAATATTGGTGGCAACGGCATCACCACTTCATGGTTAGGCGGACTCAACGGAAATATACAAGTAAATAAAAAACTGAAAATAGGCGGTAACTATTTCTATAGCGGTGCTGATAACTTATTGGAAAAAGAAACTGCACGCGAAAATATTTTTGTGAATAATGATGATAACTTTTTTTATAACCAACAAGCCCGCTCACAAAGCAAGACAGAGGGACACCGTGCTGCCTTGGAATTTGAATATACCTTAGATTCACTCAACTCTTTTTTATTTAAACCCAACTTTAGTACCGGCTACGGCAGTTTCGATGAAGAAAGCATTTATGCTTCGATAAAATCCAACCTCATTGACACCATAAACTACGGCCTAAGCAGTGCTACCGGCGATAACGACTATTTATCAACCTCCGGAGATTTGCTATGGCGACATAAATTCAACCAGCCCGGACGCACATTTTCTGCTAACTTCACCTACGGATATAACAACAACAATACCGATGGAATCAATATGTCACTAACACACGCCTTTGTTAATGACAGTACCAATCTCATCAATCAAAATTATAAGATCACAAGCAATGGCTACAATGTAGGCGGACGAATAGCCCACACCGAACCCTTGGGCAATAATTATTTCGTTGAACTGGCTTACTCCGTAAAATATAGCGAGGCCACCTCCGATAAAAAAACATACGATATAGATCCCATAAGCGGTGACAACAATTTCAATCCACTATTCAGTAGTAATTATGAAAACATATTCATAAACCAAACCGGAGAAATTAATTTCAGAAGTGTAAAGCAAAAATATAACTATGTGATAGGGATCAATATGCAGCCCTACTATATGCAAAGTAAAAACAGCAGTGCCGGCACCCTTACCGACATTACCCGCAGTGACATCAACTTTGCCCCCATGGCGCAATTCATCTACAACTATTCCGACTTTCAACAACTGCGCATCAATTACCGCGCTAACACACGCCAGCCGTCAACCACACAACTACAACCCGTACCTGACAATTCCGACCCTTTATTTATCAACCTCGGAAATCCCAATCTGGCGGCAGAGTTTGCTCATAACCTTACCCTAATGTACCGTGACACTGATACTAAAACATTTAGGGCTATGTTCACCTTCTTCAATGCGGCCTATACCATAGATAAAATTGTTAATGCCAGCCTATATGACAGTTCCGGACGACAAACGACTATTCCGGTAAACACTGACGGTGTTTATTCTTTAAATGGCCGCTTCATGATCAATACGCCCATTAAGAAGCAGTCAAAATTCTTCATCATGTCCAACACCAGTGTAAACTTCAACCAAACCATTAGCTACACCGGAAACGTAGATGAAATAAAACAAGACTCCAAGATTGACGACCTTTTAAAATATGCAGTGCGTAACCAAACGCAGAACCTAAATATTACCGAAATGTTGCGACTCAACTATAAGCCCAACAAACTGGATATCGGCGTCTTTGGCCGCGCTAACTGGACACAAGCCTGGTACTCTGTTGACAACAGAGCTTCTACCAACTATTGGAGTAACTCCGTAGGAGGCGACTTCAACTGGTCCCTGCCTTGGGACTTCACCCTGGCCAGTGATGTAAATTATAATTTTTATATCAACTATACCAGTGGTTATGACCAACCCATGTGTATTTGGAATGCCGAATTATCCAAACAGCTGTTCAAGAACAAACAAGGCACCATCTCTGCAAAAGTTTATGATATACTTAATGAGGGACGCGGCACTTCGCGCACTACTACAAACAACTACATTGAAGACATTACTACCAACACCTTAGGCCGGTATGTAATGCTTGCCTTCACCTATAGGTTTGGTTCCTTTGGCGGACAAACTCAAGGCGGCGGACAACGCGGCCCGGGTGGAATGAGATTTCGCGGCGGCCCTCCCATGTAAACAAAAAAAGACGTGAAGAAAACAATCTCCACGTCTTTTTTTGATAAATTCGACTAAAAATTCTCCGGTAAAATTTCGTAATGCGCCATAGGATGATTACACAAAGGGCAGTTTTCGGGAGCACCTAAACCTTCATGCACGTAGCCACACTCACGGCAATGCCATTTTTGCTTCTCTGCACGTTTAAAGACCTCTTCAGTTTCAATATTTTTCAACAATTTACGATAACGATTCTCGTGGCGTTTTTCCACTGTGCCAACTAATTTAAATTTAGTAGCCACTTTGGGGAACCCCTCGTCAATAGCTGTTTGGTAAAACTCCGAATACAGAATATCCCATTCTTCCAACTCACCGTTAGCCGCTGCTAATAAATTTTCAGCCGTGGTTCCTACCTTTCCGGCAGGATAAGTTGCTGTGATTTCAACATCACCACCTTCCAAAAACTTAAAAAATTCGGTTGCATGACGTTTTTCCTCATTAGCTGTTTCTTCAAAAAAAGCGGCTATTTGTTCATAACCCTCTTTTTTAGCCTGTTTGGCAAACAATTGATAACGATTGCGAGCCTGTGATTCGCCGGCAAATGCCTTGAGCAAATTTTGCTCTGTGCGGGTTCCTTTAATTGATTTTTCCATGATATTTAAGTTTATTAATTTACAATATGAATATGATAAGTATCTGACTGAAAAGCCCTATATTTTTTTAAATATATAGATCCTCCGGTGTCCATTCCCGTTCTCAGGTCATACACCGTTTTACATTTTGAGCAAGTTGCCGTAAAATTAGCCTGGCTAAGGGTCAGCGATGTTGTTTCTTCTTTAATATTCCGCGTACAGGTGGCATCATACGCCTTATAGCCATCACCCGAAAATATTTCCGGAACCAACAATAGTCCATTACTTTTATATCCGTAGCCTCTGATTTTATCCGGATTGCCTGATTCTATGGCTGAAGCAGGTAAATAATAATAGTAATTCACAACAGGAGCATCAGGGAGGGGATCAACTTCTTCTTTAGCACAACTATATAGTATACAAGCTAAAGAAAAGAAAACAAAAAATAGTCGCTTAATCATGAATACAAAGATAATAAAAAAGCAGAAGAAAACGAAAAAAATCTTACCTTTGAAAGGTTAATAAATAATGCTTATGATTAAAAAATCAACCTTCGACTTCCTAAAGCAACTAGCTGAAAATAACTACCGTGAATGGTTCCATGAACATCGTCCCGAATACGAAGCTGCCAAACAGAATATACTGGACATAGCCACAGAACTGATAACAGAAATCAATAAGTTTGATAAGAGCATAGGCTTCCCCGATCCGCGCAAATGTATGTTTCGCATTGCCCGTGATACCCGTTTTGCCAAAGACAAATCACCCTATAAAACTAATTTGGGATTATTTCTTAATGCCGAAGGATGTACGCGCAGCGAACTTCCCGCTTACTATATGCACACTGAACCCGGCAACTGCTTTATTTCATGCGGAGTATATATGGCCACCCCTCCGGTCATAAAAGCCATTCGTGCTGCCATTGAAGATGATTGGAAAACTTTCTCTGCCATCATCAACAAGAAGGCTTTTAAAGAGGCTTTCGGTACACTGGTTAGAGATGAAGATACGCTAACACGTGTACCTGTAGGCTTCGACAAAGAGTCTCCCGCTGCAGAATTTTTAAAATTAAAGCATTTTTATACCTTTCGTCCCATCAGCAATAAAGAAGCGAGCAGCAAAGATTACATCAAGGAAGCTGTAAAATATTATAAACTCATGGAGCCTTTAAATTCCTTTCTCCGTGAAGCTATTATTGCTTCGAGAGAATAGTTATTGAAATAAACGAGTGTCAAACCTAAACGGCACAACTTCTACTATTTTTATCTCTCCAAAGGCTTGATGAACAGGATTTATCAGATAGTTCATATCTCCATCTACGATAGCTGACGGCACCTGTAGTATCAACGATTCATGGCTTTCGATAAAGCTATCTCCTATTTTTTGAGTATTATTGATATAAGGAAAAGCACTCCATCCCGAAGGCAATTCATTTGGCAGTAAAGTTTTAACTTGAGTATCCGGCAATTGTATTGCTACCATACAATAATCCAAAGGAATATTGTTCAAAGATAAATGGACTGCCACTTCAGCCAAACACAATGCTCGGGACGATGAAGTATAAAGCATAGCAGTTCCTTTAGAATTCCATCGTCCACCAATCAATTCTGCACCTTTACCTGACAAATCCCTGCAATATTTGGCAGATGCTAAACGATATACAATCATGCTAATATGCCGTGAGCGATGCGATTTATCTCGTCTTTAACTAAAGATATCCCAAAAGAAGTATCTAAAAAATCTTTAGGTTTACGGCCTCCTAAAGCTACATTATCTGACCCTAACCATAAATTAAACCGGGAAACATCACCGAATACAGATGCTCCCTCTTTAGTGAGTAGTGTTATTTCCATAATTTTTTCGGAATAAGGTTGTTGAAACGTTTTATTGCCTTCTAAGTAACGATGCATCGTACGGCTTGAAATATTAAGAAATTTTGACCACTCAAGCAGGGTAAAAGGTTGTTTTTTTTCTATAGTAGTAAAAATAGAGCCACTAATACCTTTCCGCGCAATTTTTATCAGATCAAAAAAATCTAATCCATATATATCTGACTCAACAATACCATAGGCAACAGCCGAGTCCTCCAAAATATGGTTACCGGCTGCTTCCGGAACTTTATATTTTTGTTCCGTTTTCATTGACGAATTAGGGTTTATATGTTGTTTTTGTTTTTTCACGATACAAATATACGACATTTGTCAAAATAAAAAAAAAATTGTCGTTTTTTTTAATTAGGACAAACCTGTAATATTTCCCTCTTTATCTATGTCAATAAATTCTGCAGAAGGTAAATCAGGTAAACCCGGCATACGCATCATCTCTCCGGTGATGGGTACAACAAAACCTGCGCCGGCCGCCAACTCTATTTCCCTAATATGCACCGTAAACCCACGCGGACGTCCCAACAAATCAGCATCATCACTCAGTGATTTCTGAGTTTTAGCTATACATACAGGCAATTTATCAAAACCTAAGTCTGTAATTTTCTTTACATCACTGTGTGCCTTAGAACTTAATTCAATATTATCAGCCCCATAAATTTCGCGGACTATCGTTAAAATCTTATCTTCCAGTGAAGAGTTTAGGTCATATAAAGGAGTAAAAGTCTTCTTTGATTGATTTGCTTTGTCCACTACCACACGAGCTAAAGCTTCCCCTCCGACACCACCTTTAGCAAATATATCAGCCACTTCACAGGCTACCTCCAGCTTAGTACAATAATCCTTCAGCGCAGTCAGTTCTTCGGGCGTATCATAGGGAAATTTATTAATCGCGACAATAGGCTCCAATCCGAATTTTCGTACGTTTTCAATATGTTTTTCCAAATTTTCCAACCCCTTAGTTAAAGCTTCTACATTTGGCGCAACCAATTCCTTCACCTTCACTCCTCCGTGATATTTTATGGCACGCACGGTGGCCACCAGCACCACAGCGTGAGGTGATAGTCCCGCGTAACGACATTTAATATCCAAAAATTTCTCTCCTCCCAGATCAAAGCCAAATCCTGCCTCCGTTACCACATAATCAGAAAGTGTCAGCCCCATTTTTGTAGCCACCACCGAATTCGTTCCTTGTGCAATATTCGCAAAAGGGCCTCCATGAATTATAGCGGGAGTTCCTTCTATCGTTTGTACTAGATTAGGTTTCACTGCATCTTTCAGCAGGGCTGCCATGGCCCCGTTGGCCCTTAGGTCACGTGCAAATACAGGCTGCTTGCTATAGGTGTAGCCAAGGAAAATATTTCCAAGGCGTTCTTTTAAATCTTGCAAGTCCTTCGACAAACAAAGGATAGCCATCACCTCAGAGGCTGCCGTGATATCAAAACCCGTTTCACGAGGCACGCCTGATGATACTCCACCCAGTCCCAGTACCATATGACGGAGGGAACGGTCGTTCATATCCATCACCCGTTTCCACACAATGGTTCGCGGATCAATTTCCAGGTTACAGGTTTTGCATTGGATATTATTATCAATAAGGGCAGAGAGAAGGTTGTGTGCCTTCTCAATAGCCGCAAAGTCGCCGGTAAAATGTAAATTGATATCTTCCATCGGAATCACCTGTGAGTAGCCACCGCCGGCAGCACCTCCTTTAATGCCGAATACAGGTCCCAAGGAGGGTTCACGAAGCACCACTGTTGTTTTTGCACCTATACGGTTCATGGCTTGGGTTAAGCCTATGGACACAGTTGTCTTTCCCTCACCTGCGGGGGTGGGTGATATAGCTGATACCAATATTAACTTTGCTTTTTTTAGCTTTTCTTCATCAATAAGCTCCAGTGGTAATTTTGCTTTGTATTTACCGTATGTCTCAATATTATCAGTGTTTACTCCCAATTGTTGAGCTATCTCTGTTATAGGTTTCATGGTGGCTGCACGGGCAATTTCTATATCTGTTTGCATAAATAATTATTTTTATACTTATTATATATATACTTATATATATTGTAGCAAAAAGTGTGCCAATAAAAAAATGTCAAAAAAAATCCCCCTCATCAATATGTTGATGAGGGGGATTCATTTAAAGGCGGCGACCTACTCTCCCACTTGGTATAGCAGTACCATCGGCGCGGTTGGGTTTAACTTCTCTGTTCGGGATGGGAAGAGG
This sequence comes from Bacteroidales bacterium, assembly GCA_031556695.1. GTDB lineage: Bacteria > Bacteroidota > Bacteroidia > Bacteroidales > UBA932 > UBA932. The sequence goes on from JAVBSQ010000091.1 coordinate 27,016, forward strand.
TGGAACCCCAA
>JAVBSQ010000101.1:0-11326 GCA_031556695.1 Bacteroidales bacterium
TATAATCGTCCAGGTGAAAGCTAAGCCCGGTGGTGAGCTTGTGTTGCTCATTAAAATTTGTTTGCAGTAACACGTTAGCGAAGAGTGAATGCTGATTACCTTCATAATCCTTTACGCCAAAGAAAGAATTAATTTTGTGAAAGGTATAATCCGCTACAAAAGCGATGTTTGAAGAGTTGTCTTCGTTCAAGGGCACTCCCAGCTTGGTGTAGCCGTTAAAATGGGTATTCTCAATCTTTGTGCCGTAGGGGCTGGTGGGTAAATAATCACGCACTGCATTTTTGTCGAAATTCATTTGTCCCCCATCACGTGTTTCATATAAACCGTTCACACCGAAACGCCATTGCATGCCGTTGTCCGCCATGTATAACCAGCGGTTGCCGAAGTTCACCTGTTGTTTCAGCGGTTCGTCCATAAAACCGTCGCCATTGCCATCATGTTTCTTTGTGTCAATAGAACCATGGGCAAAGATGGCGGTGGACCACTTGGGGTTGAGTTGCAGGGAGGACACCACGTTCAGCTCCGTGCGCAGGAAATTATCAATGTACGCATTCACAAACAACGGCTCTTCGGTAGAAGGCTTGCGGAGTTCCATGTTTATTTGTCCCGCAATAGACTCATAGCCGTTGATTACCGAGCCGGGTCCCTTGGCTATCTGTATGCTCTCCAGCCACTGTCCGGGCAGATAGCTGAGTCCGAAGGGAGCCGCCGCTCCGCGCATGGTGGGACGGTTTTCTTCCAACATGGAGGTGTATTTGCCGGAGAGGCCCAGCAGCCGAATTTGTCGCGATCCGCTCACCGCATCGCTATAACCAACGCTCACGCTGGCTGTGTTTTCAAAACTTTCCGCCAGGTTACAGCAGGCCATCTTACATAAACCGGCGTTGCTGATCACTTCTACCTTGGCAGGTTTCAATTTTGAGATATAATTGCCTTCATTTCGGGCAGAGTAAACAACCTCATTGAGGTTATACTCTGTAGTGTCCACAGGGGGCACTACAGTTTGTGCTTGCAAAGGGAAATACACAGCACTACATAATACAATAAAAGAAAATATTTTTTTTGTCATACATTTATATTATAGATAAAACAGTAAATAAAACGATGTTTATTTATTGCATCTATAAACGAAGTTGCGACAGCGTATAAATATCAGGTTGTGAATGGAATTTTAAGGGTGGTGGACTATGGCTATATTCAGCCACCAGTATGGGATCCGGTGCGGTAAAAATGTTTACCGGAATAAATACAAAGTCAATGAGGGAAGCGTGAACAAAAGAGATATTGTTGGCAGTAAGGTCTTGATCTACCTGCAATATTTTGTAGCTTACATCACAACAACCGTCTCTCTTTTCTTGTTCATGAGCATGTTCATGCTCGTGGTTACAAGTACAGTCGTCACCTGCCAGCCATACGATCTGTTGGTTGTGGCTGCAATGGCAGTCATACACACCCACGCCCACCATACATAAACTGTAGGTTAACGCTACCAGGGAGGTTAGTATATATGTTGCTACTTTTTTCACCCTACAAAGATACGCATTTTTCCCCATTTTTATCCCGTTTTCATCTTTTTTATCCTTTTTGTCTTTTTTATCATGTTGTATTTAAGTTGTTTATGATTTGGCATGCTTCTTGCTACTATATATGGGAAGGTTTTTTTAATTTTTAAATCCTTTAATTTTTAAATCTTTGAATCACTATGTTTTGCATCGACAGTCCATATACAGACGTAAACTTCAACCTGGCAGCCGAGGAATATCTGCTGAAAAATTCACAGGAGAGCTTCTTCCTGCTTTACCGCAATGAACCTTCGGTGGTCTTGGGTAAATTCCAAAGCACCATTACAGAAACGGATATTGATTTTCTAAAAAAGCATGACATCAAGTTGGCCCGCCGTATCTCCGGTGGCGGTGCGGTGTATCATGATATGGGAAATGTAAATTTTACTTTTATTACCTCAGTAGAAAAGGGTAATCCTCATAAATTTACGGCTGATATGGCTACTGCCCTGGAGAAATTAGGGGCACATACGCAGATAGGAGCACGCCATGATTTAAGTATTTGTGGGCACAAAATATCCGGTAGCGCCGACTGTGTGCATAAGGACCGGGTCTTACATCATGGCACACTCCTATTTTCTTCCAACCTGCATTGTTTAACCGGCGCCTTGAATGGTAAGCCCGAAACGGCCTCTGTTCGCACGGTAAGGTCTGTAAAAAGTGCGGTAACTAATTTGGCAGAATTTCTCTCTGCCAACCTTTCCATTGATGAGTTCAAGAATTTTTTGTTTAAACATTTTCTTTTACAATCGCAGGATAATCATTTATACATATATGACGGAGCGGACTACAAAAGCATTATGCGCTTGCGTGATGAAAAATACCTGTCTCCCTCATGGGTAACACGTAATTTTTAATATTATGAAAACATTTGATATAAAAATGCCGAAACTCGGCGAAAGCATAACCTCCGGAACCATTATGAAATGGAACTTGAAGGCAGGTGATACTGTGGAAGAAGATGCAGTATTACTGGAAGTGAATACCGAAAAGGTAAGCGCCGAAATTCCATCTCCGGTGGCAGGTACCTTACAGGAATTGTTGTTTAAAGAAGGCGATGTGGTTCCCGTGGGAGCCGTTATTGCACGGATTTCGCCGGGGAATGAACAACGAATAATGAACAATAAACAATCACCCGTTGTGGAGAGTGAGCTTGTTGTGAGCGTGGCGAAGCAATTACCCGTCACGCCTCCCCCTTCACCGGGCTCGGGTCGTTGGTATTCTCCCATCGTGTTGGAATTAGCCAAGAGTGCGGGTATCGACGCCGCACAACTGGACGCTATCACCGGCACCGGCTACATGGGGCGCCTCACCAAGAGTGATATTGAGGATTATATAGCTGCCCACCTCCGCCCTTCGGGCACCTCCGCCGGCGGAGGACAACCTCTTGCACCCATCACCCGTCCCTCGTCCCCCGTTACCAATTTGGAAGATGAGGTGAAAGAGATGGACTTCATTCGCAAGATCACTGCTGAGCATATGATCATGTCGAAGAATACCTCAGCACACGTCACCAGCGTGGTGGAAGCAGATGTAACCGCACTGGCGCACTGGAGGGAAAAGACAAAAGATGAATTTTTCCGCAGGCAGGGTATCAAGCTCACCTTTATGCCCGCCATCCTGCAAGCTACCGTAAAAGCTTTGGCCGACTTTCCACAGATAAACGTGTCGGTGGACGGAACGAAAATTATCTATAAAAAGCATATTAATATTGGCGTTGCCGTGTCGCTCGACAATTGGAACCTTATAGTGCCGGTGGTGCATGACGCGGATAAACTTAGCCTTGAAGGACTCTCCGAAGCGGTAGATACCCTCGCAAAGAAAGCGCGGAGCAATAAGCTCTCCCCCGATGATATTGCCGGCGGCACTTTCACTATTACCAACTTCGGCACGTTCAAAAATATTTTTGCTACACCTATCATCAATCAGCCGCAGGTGGCTATCCTTGGTGTGGGCATGGTAGAGAAAAAACCTGCCGTAGTAGAAACGCCCGATGGTGATATGATAGCCATACGCCATAAAATGTACCTCTCGCTCTCCTACGATCACCGCGTGGTGGACGGAGCCCTCGGTGGCGCCTTCCTCCGCCGTATCGCCGACTATTTAGAAAAATGGGAATCATGAAAAAGAAATACAACATAAAAACAACACCTAAGGAAACCCTTGAAAAATGGTTTTACCTGATGACACTGGGACGCGCTTTGGACGAACGCGCTCCTCAATACCTGCTCCAATCCCTGGGCTGGTCGTTCCATGCACCGTACGCCGGACATGACGCCATACAGCTCGCCATCGGGCAAACATTTGTGAGGGGAGAAGACCACCTTTTCCCTTACTACCGCGATATGCTTACCGCCCTTTCTGCCGGTATCACCGCCGAAGAAATTATACTCAACGGCTTATCCAAAGCCACCGACCTTACCAGCGGTGGCCGACATATGTCCAACCACTTTGCCAAGCAGGAGTGGAATATTCACAATGTATCCTCCGCCGTAGCCACGCAGGATATGCACGCTGCGGGGGTGGCGCGCGCCATGAAATACTACAAACACCGCGGGGTAGCCATCACTTCCCACGGCGAAGCATCAGCCGCTGAGGGCTACGTCTATGAAGCCATCAATGGCGCCAGCCTGGAGCACCTACCCATGATTTTGGTGATACAGGATAACGGATACGGTATTTCCGTGCCGAAAAAAGAAGAGGCCGCCAATCCGCTTATTGCCGATAATTTTAAAGGGATAAAAGACGTCTATGTTATTTATTGCAACGGGAAAGAGGTGTTTGACTCCATGAATGCCATGGCTGAAGCACGTGAATTTGCAATAAACAATAATTCACCGGTTATAGTGCATGCCCGTTGTGTACGCATAGGCTCGCACTCTAACTCCGACAAGCAAACGCTTTATCGCGATGAAGAGGAGCTCAACTGCGTGAAAGATGCTGATCCCTTGCATAAATTCCGTCATCAGTTGTTGAGCTATGAACGGTTCACGGAAGAGGAATTGCAGAAGATAGAAGCGCAAGCCAAGGCCGACTTGAAAGAAGCTAACCGCAAGGCTATGGCAGCGCCCGACCCCGATCCGTCCACCGTGCTTGACTTTGTGCTTCCCGACCCTTACGTTCCGCAAAAATATGTTGATGGAACGCATACTGAGCCAGGCGAAAAGAAAACACTGGTTACCGCGCTGAATGAAACATTAAAAGAAGAATTTCAATATAATCCCGACACCTTCCTGTGGGGACAAGACGTGGCAAGCAAAGATAAGGGTGGCGTGTTTAACGTCACCAAAGGCTTGCAGCAGGAATTTGGCAGAGAGCGGGTATTTAACGCCCCCATTGCCGAGGATTACATTGTGGGCACCGCTAACGGCATGAGCCGCTTTGACCCGAAGATACACACCGTGATTGAAGGAGCGGAGTTTGCCGACTATTTTTGGCCTGCCGTGGAACAATATGTGGAAGCTACCCATGAATATTGGCGTAACAACGGTAAGTTTGTCCCAAATATGACTATTCGTTTGGCCTCCGGTGGTTACATTGGCGGCGGTTTATACCATTCGCAAACCATTGAAGGAGCGCTAAGCACCCTGCCCGGTGCGCGTATTGTTTATCCTTCCTTTGCAGATGATGCGGCGGGCTTATTGCGCACCAGCATACGTTCACGCGGTGTGACACTCTTTTTGGAACCTAAGGCGCAATACAATTCAGCCAATGCCGCTACCGTAGTGCCTGCCGGTTTTGAAGTTCCCTTCGGCAAGGCGCGTATTCGTCGCCCGGGCAATGCTATGACCATCATTACTTACGGCAATACAACGCATCTTAGTTTGGCAGTGGCAGAACGTTTTTCGAAAGAAAATAAAGGCGAGATTGAGGTGATTGACCTGCGCTCCCTTATTCCCTGGGATAAGGAGATGGTACTTGATTCCATAAAGAAAACATCAAAGGTACTGATTGTACATGAAGATAAGGTGTTCTCCGGTTTCGGCGCCGAGTTGGCTGCCACGATAGGAGAGGAGATGTATCGTTATCTTGATGCTCCTGTACGGCGTGTAGGCTCGTTATTTACGCCCGTGGGTTTTCATCATGAACTCGAAGCGGCCATATTGCCCTCGGCAGATAAAATTTACAGTGCTGCCGTCGATTTGTTGAATTTCTGATGTAAAAGGTAAATATTTCATGGTTTTTACTATCTTTGTTATTTAACTTAATAAACCATGAAACGTTTTCATCTTACGCTAACGCTAGTTTTATTTGCTGCCGGATGCCTCCAGGCTAATCCCTTATGGTTGCGCTATCCTTCTATTTCGCCCGATGGTAGACAGATTGTTTTCTCTTATAAGGGAGACTTGTACCTTGTTCCTGTTGCCGGAGGAGAGGCTAAACAACTCACCATGCATGAGGCTTATGATTATAAGCCTGTGTGGTCGCCCGACAGTAAAAGCATTGCTTTTGCCAGCAACAGATTCGGTAATTTTGATGTTTTCACTGTTCCGGTAACAGGGGGAACGCCCTTGCGTTTAACCACCTGGTCAGGCACGGATCAACCGTACGCCTTCACTCCCGATGGAAAATATATTGTATTTGGCGCCAAGATACAAGCGCCCGCTAAAAGCGCCGCTTTCCCCTCCGGCGTGATGAGCGAGCTCTATCGCGTGCCGGTAGCCGGTGGCCGTCCCGAGCAAATTTTAGGCACACCTGCTGAAAATATATCTTTTGCCAAAGATGGCAATAGCTTTGTTTATCAAGATAAAAAGGGACAGGAGAGTCCCTGGCGCAAGCACCATGTCTCTGCGGTTACCCGTGATATCAGACTCTATGATATAAAAGCGAAGAAATTCACACCGTTGGTGGTAGCGCCCGGTGAGAACACAGATCCGGTATTTAATGCTGATAACAAAGAAGTGTATTTTTTGAGCGAACGGAATGGTACCTATAATGTGTTTAGTGTCGCTTTGGCTGATACTTCAAAGGTGGAGCAAATCACAGATTTCAAAACCCACCCTGTGCGTTTCTTAAGTATAGCCGCTAATGGAACCCTTTGCTTTACTTATGACGGCGAAATTTATACCATGGCGGCTAATGGAAAACCTGAAAAGTTGAATGTGCAAATTACCGGCGATGAGGCCAATAATGACATTGCCAATATCACCAATAAAGATGTGCAGGGCAAAAGCATTTCTGCCGATGGTAAGCAAGTGGCGCTGGTGATGCGTGGCGAGATATTCGTGGCATCTTCCGATTATAAATATACTAAACGTATAACAAATACGCCTGCTCAAGAAGATTTTCCCGAATTTTCACCCGATGGCAAAACCTTGATTTACGCTTCGGAACGTGCCGGCTCATGGAATATCTACACCGCCAAAACCACCCGAACTGAAGAACCTTACTTCTTCAATGCAACAGTAATTGAGGAAACCCCGCTCTTCTCCGATACCAAGGTAGAACGTTCACTGCCCCAATATTCGCCGGATGGCAAGGAGGTAGCTTATATTGAAGGCCGTTCCAAATTGATGGTATATAACATTGCTACCAAAACAACGCGGCAAATTACCGATGGCTCTACGAACTTTGATAGCGAGGGTATGATCACTTACAACTGGTCACCCGACAGCAAATGGTTCACTATACAGTATACCCCTAATCGTCATCACCCATACACTGATATAGGCTTGGTGAGTACACAGGGTGGAACCATTACAAACCTGACCAATAGCGGTTATATGAATACCAGTCCCAAATGGGTCTTGGGTGGTGATGCTATTATGTTCACTACCGAACGTTATGGTATGCGCAGTCACGCCTCCTGGGGCTCTATGGACGACCTTATGCTGGTGTTCATGAACAGAAAAGCGTACGATAAATTCCGCCTGAACGAAGATGATTTCAAACTGTTACAGGAAGAAGAGAAAGCGAACAAGAAAAAAGATGCGAAAGCAGATTCGACAAAGAAAGAATCAAAAGATATTCTCGTAGAACTAAAAGGCATTGAAACCCGCATGGTGCGACTTACCCCCAACTCTTCAAGCATGGGTGATGCCGTATTGGATAAAGAGGGTGAAAAATTATATTATTTGGCTTCCTTTGAAAAAGGCTATGATTTATGGTCGTTGAACTGCAGAACCAAAGAAACCAAAATAGAACTGAAAGAAGCAGGGCGCGCCTCTTTATTCTTTGATAAAGAGGGGAAAAATATTTTCTTATTGGGTAAAACCATACAGAAATTTACCACCGCTACAGGCAAGAAAGCAGCGATAAGCACAAAAGTGCAAATAGATTTAGACCTTGCAGCAGAACGCAAATATATGTATGACCATGTGGTATTGGAAGAAGCTACCCGTTTTTATGTAACCGATATGCATGGTGTTGACTGGCCTGCCATGACGGCAGCTTATGCTAAGTTCCTGCCCTATATCAATAACAACTTCGATTTTGCCGAACTCTTGAGTGAACTTTTAGGTGAGCTTAACGTGTCGCATACAGGAGCGAGTTACCGTCCCCGTTCAGAAGAGGCAGATGCAATAGCACAGCTCGGTTTTTTCTATGCATGGGAGTATGATAATGACGGATTAAAAATTGATGAAGTTATTGAAAACGGTCCCTTCGACAGGGCTGATAGTAAGGTTGTAGCGGGCTGTGTAGTAGAGAAAATAGATGGAATAAAAATAGAAAAAGGCAAAGATTATTTTACCCTGCTGAATAAAAAAGGCGGTGAACGTACCTTGGTATCCTTCTTTAATCCCACAACGGGAGAGCGTTGGGACGAGGTGGTGAAGCCAATTTCTTCCGGTGCTTTAAACGGTTTATTGTATGACCGTTGGGTTAAACAGCGTGAGGCCGACGTGGAGCGCCTCTCTAACGGCCGTTTGGGCTACGTGCACATTCAAAGCATGGGTGATGCCAGCTTCCGTTCTATTTATTCAGATATTTTAGGAAAATACAATAACAAGGAAGGCATAGTAATTGATACCCGCTATAATGGTGGTGGCCGTTTGCATGAAGACTTGGAGATATTGTTCAGTGGTAAGAAATATTTTACCCAGGTGGTGCGTGGCCGTGAGTCGTGTGATATGCCGAGCCGCCGCTGGAATAAGGCTTCTATCATGATTACAGGAGAAGCTAACTACTCCAATGCACATGGTTCGCCATGGGTATATAAGCATATGGGTATAGGAAAACTTGTGGGTATGCCGGTGCCGGGCACCATGACCAGTGTGAACTGGGTGACCCTGCAAGATCCTACATTGGTATTCGGTATTCCGGTTACCGGCTATCAATTGCCGGACGGTTCTTACCTCGAAAATGCAGAGCTCTTTCCGGACGTGAAGATTGCTAACTCACCCGACAAATTAGTTAACGGCGAAGATGAACAACTGGCTGCAGCGGTGAAAGAACTGCTGAAGGACTTGTAGGCTTTTAATTTATATATCAGCGCAAATTCCGCACACAATTCATTTACAATAGTTTGCGATTATTGCAGGATTTTATTTTGCGGTTGTAGATTATTTTTGTAGAGTTCTACAAAAATTTCCGATGAGATATTTTGTCGATTAAAAAATAATCATTTACTTTACCGAATAAAAAATAGTAGAATTCTACTAATATGTAATATGAAGCTTAGATTAAATGAAATAGCAAGTATACGTCTTGGAATTTTTTGTAAACCATCTGATTATGGTGATGCAAGATATCTTCAATCTGTAGATTATGGTACAGATGGGAGGTTACATGAAAAAAATAAAATGACTCCAATGGTTTCTCTTGATAATAATACAGGTAATCATATATTAAATCAGGGAGATATTCTTTTTTCAGCGAAAGGAGATAATAATTATGCTGTTGTCTTTAAATCTACAAATTATCCGTGTTTAGCGTCAACTTCTTTCCTTGTTATTACCGTTAATAATCAAAATCAAATTCTACCGGAATACGTCTGTTGGTACATGAATAATCCTGATACTATGAAGGTGCTTAAAACCAGCATGCAGGGGACAAATATACATTCTATAACGAAGTCAGCAATCAAAAATGTAGAGATACATATCCCATCCCTAGGGAAACAGGAGCTTGTAGTAGGCATTGATTCCTGTTTACAAGAAGGCCATATTATTCAAAATAAATTATTGCTGCTAAGAAGGCAGTTGCTCTTAATTCAATCCTGTAAATTATAAAATATTTTTTAATAAAAACCTATAATATTATGGCTAAAAAAAAGAAAAAAACAATCGCATTGATATACGATTTTGACGGAACTCTTTCCCCTGGTAATATGCAGGAATTTGGTTTCATGAAGGCTATTGGAAGTAACAATGACCATTTTTGGACGGAAAATAAGCAATTATCGACAAAACATGATGCAAGTGAGATTCTTTGTTACATGAACTTGATGATTAAACATGCTGAATCGAAGGATATTTCATTAAAACGATCTTCATTTCAAAGTTTCGGGAAAGATATAGAACTTTTTAAGGGTGTTGAAAAATGGTTTTCTATGATCAATGAATATGGAAAATCAAAGAGTGTTATTATTGAGCATTATATAAACTCATCTGGCTTGAAAGAAATAATAGAAGGTACTTCTATTGCGAAAGAGTTTAAAAATATTTTTGCATGCTCGTATCTGTATAATGTTGATGGTAGAGCTAGTTGGCCGGCTGTAGCTGTTGATTATACAGGAAAAACCCAGTTTCTTTTCAAGATAAATAAAGGAATTGATAGTGTACGGGATAACAAGGATATTAATAAGTATGTACCTGAAAACGAACGAAAAATACCATTTAAGCAAATGATCTATTTTGGTGATGGAGAGACAGATATTCCGTGTATGAAATTAATAAAACAACAGGGTGGGCATTCCATCGCGGTCTATAAACCTCGAGATACTAAAAAGAAGAGTATTGCAGAAAAACTGATTAAGGAAAATAGAGTTAATTTTGTTTGTGGGGCAGATTATTCCGAGGGAAAGGAGATGCATAAAGTTGTTCAGAGAATAATAGACAAGATTGTCTCTGAGGCAGAGTTTAATGATTTATTGTTGGACCATAAGGAAAAGGCTAAATAAGCTAAAGTTTCTTAATTATAGCACAGATAGTTGTTATTAATGTGTTATATTTGTAAAATAAAGGTATCAACCTATATAATAATACTGGATAATGGTTGCTCAAAATGAACAAATTTTAGAGAATGGGTTAATCAAAACCTTGAAGGAATTAAGTTATGAATATATAGCCCTTAAGGAAGAGGATAATTTATATGCCAATTTTAAAAAGCAGCTCGAAAAGCATAATCAAAAAAAATTGGCGGAATATAATAAGACATACTTTACGGATAAAGAATTTGAGAAAATTTGTATTTTCCTGGAGGGGGGAACCCGTTTTGAAAAAGCCAAAAAAATACGAGACTTATATCCGTTAGAATTGGAGGATGGTAGGCGTATTTGGGTCGAATTTCTTAATAAAAATCAATGGTGTCAAAATGAATTTCAGGTTTCGAACCAGATTACTGTAGAAGGAAGGAATACATGCCGCTACGATGTTACTATTCTTATTAATGGATTGCCATTGGTGCAAATAGAATTAAAAAGACGAGGTGTAGAGTTGAAGGAGGCCTATAATCAGGTGCAACGTTACTACAAAACATCTTTTCATGGTTTATTTGATTATATACAATTATTTGTTGTCTCAAATGGAGTGAATACTAGGTATTTTGCAAACAATCCCAATAGTGGGTATAATTTCACTTTTAATTGGACAGATGCGGAGAAT
>JAVBSQ010000146.1:0-13593 GCA_031556695.1 Bacteroidales bacterium
ATCGCACCCTTTCCAATTGACTTTAGCCATCCGCTTCTCCGGTATTGCTGCTGTAGCTCATACGGATACCCTTTCGAAACAAGCCATGAAGAAAGCAATACAAGCCCTTTAGGATACTCTTGCATTAACCTGCCTATCTTCGATTGGTTTATCTTGGACTCTTCAATCATACTCTCGATATTGTAATGGAGGCAAAGATAAATAATCTTAGCCATATAACAAAGGATTCTGTTTGCTATTCTACTTGAAACTATATTTTGAATATGAATAAGGGAGATATTGCAAACAATAAATAACTCTAAGTTTGCATCTCTTCTCAAAAATCACTACCTTTCTCCTATAAATCCATAAACAAAGAACAGTTCCCTACTCCGCTTTAGGGTGAGCGATTTTCTCCTGCAAGTTTGGTCTCTGCTCGGGACATTAGCTTATGTCTGTGTTCTTAGCGTCCTTTTTGGACGATGTAGCATTGGTCAATTTGTAATCGGGTTTTTTCGCCACCACAAAGATAGCCGACCTTTACGCTATTCACTGGATAGTTTAGCTATCCTTTCTAATTCTTTTCTTAAATAGTTTTCCCGGACTTTAAGTTTCACCGGATCATATACCGGTAGTTTGGCGGGATCATAGGGCTGCCGGTATTGTAGGACGGACCAAATGATAGTGCCTAGTTTTCTGGCAATAGCAATCAAGGCTTTTTTTCGGGACGCGGATAGCCAGGCGGTTGAATTTGTCTTTAAAATGTGTATTTTTAGTTCTGCTGGCTGCCCATGCACATTGTACCAAAATTGCACGTAAATATTTATTTCCTTTGGTTGTTGCAGTGCTTTTATATTTTCCGGCACTTTCATCATTTCTTGGACGTAATCCAGTCCATCCGGAAAACTTACTGCTTGTTTCAAAGGCTTTCATATCGGCACCCGTTTCCGCCAATATAATTAAGGCGGAGATATTACTAATTCCGGGTATGGTTTGTAATAATGCTTTTTCGTTAGCATAATATTTTTCTACAAGTAATTCCATTTGTTGAATACAGGCTTCGGATAGGCCTATTTTTAAACGATATTCTTCTAAAGATTGAGATAAAAGAAAACGGTGCTGAGAGGTAATAAAGCCTGTTAATGCGGATCTAATGGTATTGTAGCCTTTGCTATTGATGATGCGGCCATGCACCAATTCTGCCAAGTTATCAGGGTCTGTAACGCCGTCGACAATAGCTTGTATGACCTTAAGCATGCTTAGACAACTGATGCGACTCATCAAACTGCCGATACGTATGCTACAACACTCCAGATACCGCTCCATCTCCGTTAAAATGCCGGTTATTTGCCCTTGCAGCTTCATGTAACGACGTGTATACCACCGTAACTCACGAATATGTTCATTAGGAACTAAACTACCGCGCAACAGACCTTTATGCAACAAGCTGGATATCCATTGGGCATCTTTAACATCGCTTTTACGCCCGGGCATCTGTTTTATTAAGAAGGGATTAACTAAAATGCATTCGAAGCCGGCGGCTTCCAAAATATTCCAAATGGGTATCCAATAAATACCCGTACTCTCCATAGCGACCTGATGAACTTTTTCGCCTTGAAGATATTCGCATAACGCATAAATATCCGGGGTAAGGGTGGTAAATTCTTTAACCTCACTGTGCTTCTTACCATTGTAAATTGCACAAAAGATCGTATCTTTGTGCACGTCCAGGCCGCAGCTCTTCTTCTTAGATTCTAATATTAGTTTTCAAGACTACAAATATAAAAAATGTACCTCGAGTACGGAAAATAATCCAGGAGAGCAGCCCTGGATTTTTATTCGTCTGTGTGAAGATCAAAAGTTTTCATGTATCTTTGTTCCAAGCTAATCAACCTGCTCAAAGCGGAGCGAATTGGTGAAGTTAACTCGTTACTTATCCGTTACCTATTCTGAATTACAGCTAACACAAACGGCTGATTCAGAAAGGAATAATCCAAAGGCATAGGCTTGTTTCTAAATCGTTACCTCTTCAAAAATTCCTCTTCGTAACTCTTTGAAAAAGAGTTCATAAAATCTATTCGACTGCTATTTGAAGGAAGCTCAACATTGATGAGTTTGACAATAGCCTGGATATAGAGTTGGTAATGCAAACCGCGCCTTATTATTTGATTCCGGCAGAACGGGCAGAAGAAATTAAAAACGAGGTTACAACAGCCGTTTCACAATGGCGAACAGTTGCTGCAAAATATAAAGCTCGTCCTGTAGAAATTGAAGAAAAAGCATCTGCCTTCCGCTATTAATACTACCGCACCTCTATGCTCACCCCGCATTGTCCATTTAACGAGGCTTCCACCTTATCACCACGCTTCACCTCTCGTGCTTCCTCCATCGGAACAAAAATATAATCACCGATCTTCAAGGTCAAGTAGCGGGAAACGTACGCAATGACAGTGACGGGTGACGGGGAACGGGTGACGAGTGACGGGTGACGGGTAACGAGTTGAGAGTTATCAGATGATTTTACATGTAGTTTACTTGTATTTACTTGCAGCTTACTTGCATTTTCACTCGTCACTTGTAACTCGTCACCCGTCACTGTTTTAAACTCGGGACTCACCGCTGCGGAGTAATCAAAGCCGGTAGCCATATCCCAAGGCTTTCCCTTAGCTACACATTCCTGCAATACGTCAGCGGCAGTAAACAGCACACCTGTACCTATCGCTTCCACGTAACGCTCCGCAAAACGCGGCGCTATACTGCGTCCCAAGCGACCTATACGATAGATACAACACACCTGCGCCGTGAGGCGTTGCGTGAATTCAGGGTAATAAAAAGCTTGATTATTGCGCAACAAAGCGGTATCGGGACGAAGGTAAAAGTTCACCTCCTCTCCTTCCACTCCTTGTATACATATCAGTTTCAAAACAAAGTTTTGTTGGTGTTCATTTTTAGTTGAAGGCGCAGCTCCGTGAACACACGCTTAGTGTCCAAACTAAATTCGCCCGACATTATCCACGAATAATAACCCGGATCTTTGCTTAAAATTTCCAAAGCTAATTTGCCTTTATATTTACCGAAATTAATTACCGGTTCATCTTTATCGTTCAAGATAATGCGACCGGCATAGTCGAGGTTACGGTTTTTTAAAGAGAAAGCCGCTAACTTAGCCACGTCATTCTCTAAATTGCTATAGCGGTCCAGTTGCGACATTAGCACCTCATACGTGGCATACGTATCAGCGGCTGCCGTATGCGCATCAGCTAAATTTTTGTCGCAGTAAAACTTATACGCAGCACTCAAGGTGCGTTGCTCCATTTTATGATAAATCGTTTGCACGTCTATCAGCTTGCGTTTATGAAAATCAAACCACACATCGGCCCTCAAAAATTCTTCTGCCAAAATAGGAATATCAAACTTGATGGAATTATATCCGGCAATATCACAGCCCTCCATAAAATTGGCCAATGAACGGGCTATCTCATTAAATTTGGGACTGTTTGCCACATCTGCATCTGTGATACCATGAATAGCTGTAACATGAGGCGGAATAGGAATAGTAGGGTTCACCCTGTAGGTCTTTTGCTCTTCCGTTCCGTCCGGCATCACTTTCAGAATAGATATTTCCACTATCCTGTCACGGGCTATGTCCAAACCGGTAGTTTCCACGTCGAAAAATACCAGCGGATTTCTTAGGTTTAATTGCATGATTACACTCCTATAGTCATAGGCATAAGCAACGCTAAAGTCTCTTCCTGCTCATCATCTTTCTCCACCGGCAAGACCAAGCCTGCACGTGAGGGATCTGACAATTCCAAACTCACATTCGTAGATGAAAGGTTTGCCAAAATTTCACTTAGGAAGGTAGATTTAAAGCCTATTTCAATTTCATCACCGTTAAAAGTACAGTTCACACGTTCATGGGCGCTTACCGAGAAATCCAAATCCTGCGCCGATATAACGATAGAATTACCGCTTACTTTCAGCTTAATGAGGTTACTGGCTTGGTTAGAACAAACACTCACACGGCGCACAGCATTCAAAAACTCCACACGGTCAACCAACACCTTGCTTTCATTGTTCGTAGGGATCACCGAACGATAAGCAGGATAATTTCCTTCTACCAGGCGGCAAATCAGACTGTAGCCGGGGAAGGTAAATACCGCATTCTTATTATCAAACGCGAGGGTTACATTATCATTTACCTTAGACAAACTGCTTTTCAATAAGGCCGCAGGTTTTTTAGGCAGAATAAAAGCCAATTGATTTTCCGATACAATATCCGTACGTTTGTAGTACATCAACTTATGCGAATCCGAAGCTACCATTGTAGTTCCGTTAGGTTGTAAATCAAAATAAATACCATTCATCACCGGACGCAACTCATCGTCGGCAGTAGCAAACAAGGTGCGGTTCAAGCCCTCAAGCAATACATCGGCAGGCATAACGATGCTACCGGATTCAGTTCCCATAGTGGGTTTCGAAGGATAATCGTCAGCTGAAGAACCCGGCAATTGGAACTTACCACTGGCCCAGCTAATCTCCACTGAATATTTAGACGGATCTACTACAAAAGCCAAGGGCTGTTCGGGGAATTCCTTCAACGTATCAATCAATAACTTGGCAGGAATAGCTACAGCGCCTTCCTGTTCCACATTATCAACGTGAAGAGAAGTCTCCATGGTAGTTTCTATATCTGATGCAGTAATGGTCAATACATGATCCTTCATGCGGAACAGGAAATTGTCCAAAATAGGCATAGTGTTCTTGTTACTGATAACCCTTACAATAGATTGCAGGTGGCTCAACAAATCGGTGCTGGAAACAATAAATTTCATATAAATATTAAAATTAGACTACAATAATACGCATTTTTAAGGAATTAAGCCCAAGCCCACCCCTACTTTTTATCAACAAAATCTTTTAAGTTCTTCAATAACAGATCGAAACTCACCCAAGAGGCTATAGCCGTCTCCTGCGTTTCAACAATATAAACCAAACATTTATCCGTGTCATAACCGGTTTTTCCGGAGAGCGGAAGGCCGTAAATATGTAAATGATGGGGACGCCCTCCTGTCAGCAGCTTGATTGTATATTGCAAATTTTTATCCGTTACAAAAGATAGCAATTCATCATCGGGGGAAAGTATTTTTTCGACTTTCACCGACTGAAAATAAGTAGAATACCGATCAATCAGCTCCTCATTCACATTATTCTGTTCTTGCTCCTTTCCATCAAATAGTTTCCATTGCTCCTTTGATTCCCGTATCAAACGAAAAGAAGCTAACGAATCGGCATAATGATCCACGCCCACCGCCTGAATCTCTGCCGGCTGAAAAGCCAACACTGTCATGTCTTGCCAGTCATTAGCGCCGGTAGACCAGTAGTCCATGATATCCACATTTTCATAAGCCAGATCTAACAAATAGGTAGCATTATCCACCAGGGCTATCGTTCCAATATTACTAAAATGTTGGAGATAGAAATCTACCAATAACTTACCTTTCTTATCTTGCGCCACCACGTGCACACCACTATCTTTCAAGTGCTGTTCAATAGCAGAGAAAGAAGCATCATCAAGATAGAGCGGGCGCACATGCAGGTTATGCAACATCGTCCACCACGCTTCCAATCGCCCCGATAACGCCTTACGGTTATTATCTACCAACCAAATACCATCTGTTTGTTTAGAAAAAGTAGTGTTTGAAAAGTGAAGAGTTTCAATATACGGCTGCTGTTTCAGCAGTTCTGCAGCAAAATCCCCCTTGTCCGCACCGCCGCAGCACCACAGGCTCACAAGGGCCAACAGTATGTATATTAAGTAGCGTCTCATCTATAATTGAAAATGGAAAATTGAAAGTTGAAAATGAATTTCTAATTTTCCATTCTCAATTTTCAATTTTCAATTTATTTAGCGAAGCTCACAGCACGGGTTTCACGAATTACCGTCACCTTCACCTGTCCGGGGTAGGTCATTTCCTCCTGAATTTTTCGTGCTATATCCTGCGATAATTGTTCTGCGTCTCCATCTGATACTTTCTCACTTCCCACGATCACACGTAACTCGCGACCGGCTTGTATAGCGTAAGTTTTGATCACACCTTGGTGAGACAAAGCCAAATCTTCCATGCCTTTCAAACGTTTGATGTATGATTCCACCACCTCACGGCGTGCGCCGGGACGTGCACCGGAGATAGCATCACCCACCAATACCAGCGGGGCTATCAACGAGGTCATTTCCACTTCTTCGTGGTGAGCGCCAATAGCATTACATATTTCGGGTTTCTCCTTGTATTTCTCCGCTAAGTGCATACCCAGCAAAGCGTGGGGCAATTCCGGGTTCTCAGATGAAACCTTTCCTATATCATGCAAAAGACCGGCACGCTTAGCTACCTTGGGATTCAAGCCTAATTCCGAAGCCATAATAGCACAGAAGTTAGCTACCTCGCGCGAGTGCTGTAACAAGTTTTGTCCGTATGATGAACGGTATTTCATAGCACCCACCAGGCGAATCAGTTCAGGGTGTAAACCGTGAATACCTAAGTCGATGGCCGTACGTTTACCTACTTCCACTATTTCCTCTTCCACCTGTTTTTGCAATTTAGCCACTACTTCCTCAATACGGGCCGGGTGAATACGTCCGTCGGTGATCAACTGGTGCAAAGCCAGTCGCGCTACCTCACGGCGCACGGGGTCAAAGCCGGAGATGATGATAGCTTCGGGGGTATCGTCAACTACTATTTCCACTCCCGTAGCGGCTTCCAACGCGCGGATATTACGTCCTTCACGGCCAATAACGCGGCCTTTCACCTCATCATTATCAATATGGAATACAGTAACTGCATTCTCAATAGCCGCTTCCTGCGCTACACGTTGCAAGGAGAGGATAACAATACGTTTTGCTTCCTTCGAAGCGTTCAAGCGTGCCTCATCCATCACCTCATTCACGTAAGACATAGCCTGTGTTTTAGCTTCTTCTTTCAGTGACTCAATCAGATTATTTTTCGCATCAGCGGCAGATAATCCTGCAATAGCTTCCAGCTTTTCTATTTGCTGACGACGTAAACGCTCATATTCTTCACTGCGTTTTTCCACTATTTCCATTTGAGCAGTTAGACTCTCACGGATAGCATCATTTTCTTTAATTTTACGCTGTGCATCAGCTACTTGCTGACCCAACAAAGACTCTTTTTGCTTGATTTTATTCTCTGCCTGAGCTACCTTGTTATTTCGTTCATTGATTACCTGTTCATGCTCAGCCTTCAATTGTAAGAAGCGTTCTTTAGACTGTAGCAATTTATTTTCTGCGGCCAGTTGTGCTTCTTTCTTAATATTATCAGACTCAATTTGAGCCTCACGGGTTATCTCTTTCCTTTTTTTTGCCAACAGCCCATTCACCGCCACGAAGGAAACTCCTCCTCCAACGATTACTGCTATAATGGCGGATATAATTGTTAATTCCATATATATTTGTTTTTAATTCTTAAATTATTTTTCTAATTTTTTTACAAAAAACCTGCACTTATACGCTGTTGTCGAAACCCCGAAAATCAAGGCGGAGCCTCCGGCTTTTATTTCGAACGTCCAACGTCCCGTCCCGATAAATCGGGTTGGAATTCCACCGGCGAACCGGGGTAAAACAGGCCTGTTCTAGATAACCGAGTTAAACTCCTTTAATTAATTAGTGTTGAGTTTCGCAAAATGTACGCATAAGTGCAGGTCTGTTTATTCTACTCCCTGCAAATATCCTGCCAAAAGCTTATCCAAGTCGGACAACTGCTGCATAGCCGGCGCAATGTCCTGTTTTTCTTCTAGTTCTATAAGCTTGATAACAAACTGCAAGGTAGCCATGGATAGCGCGTCATGCATATCACGATCAACGTAACGCTGACGATACTGCGCTACCTTATCGTTGATGCGACGTGCTGCTGCGCGGATTTTCTCCTCGTCAGACACCGCTATCTTCAAAGGATAATAGCGATCAGCCACATTGATTTTTATGGAAAGCTTTTCCTCTTCCATCTGTTGTTATCTGTTTAGCAATGATATGCACTTATCTATCTCCTTCACGATTCGTCCTATCTTCATCTTAGCATCATTCGTATCCACGCTTGACGCCTTAAATGCCTCAGCTAATTGTAATTGTTTATTTTTCTCTTTCAATACTGTAATGAACTCACGTTCACGGTGCAACTCTTCCTGTAAAGACCGGTTCTCCTGCAATAAAGCCTCTGTTGCGGCTTGCGACTGCTTATGCAGCTCCACCAAACGCATCAGCTTATCACCCAATTGTTCTACTATATTTGGAGTATTGTCTTCCATAAAAAATTGCACAGTGCAACAGGCAAATATACGATATTTTTCCGATATGACAAAAAATTCGTATTTTTACCGGACTTATGACAACTTTTTTAGACACAGTAGCTGCCGACTTATACGCCCGCTATGACAATAACTTATCACAATGCTGCCTGGTTTTTCCCAACCGCCGTAGCCGGCTTTTCTTTGCCCAAAGCTTATCCAAACTGATTAGCAAACCACTGTGGCAGCCCACTTATAAGAGTATTGAAGAGGTTATAGAAGAGCAGACCGGACAAAAATCATCCGATACTTTTTCCCTGCTACTTGAACTTTACGAAATATACACGCGTATACTCCAAAGCGAGGAAACCTTTGACCGCTTTTATTTCTGGGGAGAAGTAATGCTGCACGACTTTGACCTGATAGACAAATACCTCGTTAATGCCAAAGCCCTGTTCACAAATCTAAAAGAGCAGAAAGAACTGGAGGGCGATTTTTCTTTTCTCAGCGATGAACAAATTGCGCACATACGCCAGTTCTGGAGCAGTTTCAGTCCCGAAAAAAGTACTTTGCAAGACCAATTTCTCACCGTGTGGGAGGCGCTGGGAGCTATCTACGAGACCTTCAACCAAGAACTCAAGGCTAAGGGAATGGCTTACGAAGGCATGCTTTACCGGCAAGTAGCCAACGCTGAATTTCACACTGAAACAGACAATGAACACTTTGTTTTCATAGGATTCAACGCCTTGAATGAATGTGAAAAAACACTCTTCCGCCAACTAAAAAAACAGGGAAAAGCTGAATTTTATTGGGATTACGATATCTACTATCTCAACAATACAGCACAGGAAGCCGGCATGTTCCTCCGGCAAAACCTCATTGAATTTCCTTCTTCGCTTTCGCCTCTACATTTTTCCAACTTCCATACGTCAAAAAAAATAGATATCATATCCGCCCCTTCCGATGCCATACAAGCCAAGCTGCTACCGCAAATTATCACCGAGATGAATGTGCCCGCCAACAGCCAAACCGTAGTGGTACTAGCTGATGAGCAACTACTTATCCCCTCCCTGCATGCCTTGCCCGCCGTGGCGCAGGACATTAATGTGACCATGGGCTATCCGCTCAAGCAAACACCCATATACGCACTCATTGAGCTAATGCTGCGTATACACCGCAAAGCCAAAACAAAAAACAAGCATACCCGTTACTATCACCGCGACGTTCTGCCCCTGCTCAACCACCCTTACATCAAAACCATTGCAGGGAAAGCGGCAGAACACTATACCAACGAGATCATACAAAAAAATAAAGTGTATGTTTCGCCCTCCGATTTTCCCGAAAGTCCTTTGCTGACAAGCCTATTGGCTCCGGCCAACAACCACACGGAGATATACCAACGCCTCAGCATCCTGTTTGAACAAATTGCCACAGCACCACTCAACAACGAGAATGAAAAGATGCTGCGGGCATACGTGCTGCACTGCAACCGGCAACTAAACAAGCTCATGAAAGCAATTGATGAGAGTAAGGTAAACCTCTCTCTTCCCGTATTCACCAACATGCTGCATAAACTATTTTCACATGAAAGCATTCCCTTTACCGGCGAGCCCCTGCTTGGCTTACAGGTAGTAGGTATACTCGAAACCCGTAATCTTGATTTTGAAAATGTGATTATGCTTTCCTCCAATGAAGGTATCATGCCCAAGAGTTTGAACGTACCCTCCTTCATACCTTACAACCTCCGTCGTGGCATGGGATTGCCTGCCATTGAACAACACGAAGCGGTGTATGCCTACTATTTCTACCGTTTACTACAACGGGCTAAAAAAATAACCCTCGTATATAATACTTCCGGTGATGAATCACGCAACGGAGAGGCTAGCCGCTATCTCATGCAATTGAAAATGGAATCGGGGCACACTGTCACAGAACGCAACGTCTCCTTCCTGCTCAACATGCAGGAGCCCGCTTCCATTGTGGTAAAAAAGGAGGAGAGTGTGATGTCGGAACTCCAAAAATACATGGTGACGGGTGACGAGTTACGGGTGACGAGTGAAAATACAAGTAAGCTGCAAGTAAACACAAGTAAACTACAAGTAAAATTATCTGATAATTCTCAACCCGTCACCCGTCACTCGTCACTCGTCACCTTGTCTCCCAGCGCCCTCAACACCTATCTGTCTTGTAGTCTGCGCTTCTATTACCGCTATGTGGCCCATCTGAAAATGCCTGACGAGATGGCAGAAGATGTAGACAGCCGGTTGCTCGGGAACATACTGCACCACGCCATGGAAGCCCTCTACAAGCCGCTGGAAGGCAAAAGCATCAGCGCTGAAACACTGAAAGCTATTGCCGCAGATAAGCCAAAGATACTAGACGCCATCAACCGGTCCATGGCGCGTGAATATTACCACGACGATACCCTCCCCGATGAAGCAACCGAAAACGGAAAGCTAATGTTGCTACATGATGTAACACTGAAATATATCCAGCAAATTATCAACTACGACATTAGCCAGGCACCCTTCACCCTGGAGGGCACGGAAATAAAATTTGAACACCCGCTCCCCATTGAATCGGGAGGAGAAACAGCCACCCTTACTCTCGGCGGAATTATTGACCGGATGGACCGCAAAGGTAATGCCTTGTATGTGGTGGACTACAAGACCGGGGCAGTGAAAAATGAATTTAAAAGTATAGCAGCGCTTTTCGGTGCCGACAATAAACAACATAATCCTGCGGTCCTACAAGTGATGCTTTACAGTGTGCTCTTGAAACAAAAATACCCCGAACGTGAGGTGGTACCACAACTATATTTCATGCGGGAGTTGTATAATAAGGATGTAAATTTTTCTATAACAGACAAGGAAAATAAATGCACTGTAGATTCCATTGCACCTTATGCGGAAAACTTCACCGCTACACTCACAACTACCTTATCCGAGCTCTTCAACCCTGCCGTACCCTTTTCACAAACCAGTGATTTGGACACCTGCACTTATTGCGACTACCGGCAACTTTGCAGCAGGTAAGGTGCTGTATAAGATGTTTTAGACGTAGATAAATCCTCCGGCGTACCTTCAAACACCAGGTTGCCGCCGGCCTCTCCCCCTTCCGCACCAAGGTCTATCACCCAGTCGGCACACTTCACCACCTCCATATTATGCTCCACCACCACTATGGAGTGGCCGCGGGCAATCAAAGCATTGAAGGCTTCCAATAATTTTTTGATGTCCTGGAAATGCAAACCTGTAGTGGGCTCATCAAATATGAACAACACTTCTCCCGTGTCATGGGACGCGCCGAGGAAAGAAGCTAACTTCACACGCTGACTCTCGCCACCGCTGAGCGTATTGCTTGACTGCCCTAACTTAACATATCCCAAGCCAACGTCCTGCAAAGGCTTTAGGCGGTCGGCCACCTTCTTGGATAAGGCTTCCGGTTGTGCCTGGAAAAATGCTATTGCTTGGTCTACCGTAAAATCCAACACATCGGATACATTGTGCCCCTTATATTTCACTTCCAGTATATCCGGTTTAAAGCGTTTGCCTCCGCAGGCCTCACACACTAAAGTTACATCGGCCATAAACTGCATCTCCACCTTGATCACCCCGTCACCCTGACATTCTTCACAACGCCCGCCGTCTATATTGAAGGAAAAATGCGAATGTCCGTAACCATTTAATTTCGCATAAGGCTGTTCCGAAAAAAGCTTTCTGATCTCATCGTAGGCCTTGATGTAAGTAATAGGATTGGAGCGCGACGATTTACCTATAGGATTCTGGTCTATCATCTCCACCGCCTTCAGTCGCTTAATATCCCCCTGAAGGTTATCATACGCACCGGGCTTCTCGCCATACTGGTTAATCGCTTTATTCAATGCCGGATAAAAAATATTTTTTACCAGTGATGATTTTCCCGACCCGCTCACACCGGTCACCGCCACCAATCCCCCCAAGGGAAATTTCACATTAATATTTTTCAAATTATTCTCACGTGCACCCATCACCTCCACATAGCTGCTCAGCTTCCTCCGCTGCTTCGGCACCTCTATCTTCTCCGTTCCTTGCAGATAAGCCACCGTCAAAGAGTCACGGGTGACGGGTGACGGGTGACGGGTGTCTTTTACTTGCAGCCTACTTGTATTTACTTGCAGCTTACTTGTCTTTTCACTTGTTACTCGTAACCCGTCACCCGTCACTTGTATTTTCCCCTCAAAGACCACCTCCCCTCCATGCTGTCCCGCTAAGGGGCCCACGTCTATAATATGATCCGCGGCGCGCATAATTTCTTCATCATGCTCTACCACCACTACGGTATTTCCCAGGTCGCGCAATTGTTTCAGAACCTTTATCAGCCGGTTGGTATCGCGAGGATGCAAGCCTATGCTTGGTTCATCAAGTATATACAAGGAACCGACCAAGCTGCTTCCCAACGAGGTGGCCAGGTTGATGCGCTGACTTTCACCACCGCTAAGTGTGTTGGACAAACGGTTTAAGGTGAGGTAACCTAAGCCCACATCTAATAAGAAACGGAGACGGTTGCTCACTTCTATCAAAGCACGACCCGCTACTTTCTGTTCATACTCATTCAGCTCCAACGTCTGCATGAAGGTTAACAGCTCTGTTACCGGCAGCAGCACCAATTCCGAAATAGATTTTCCTCCTACCTTCACGTAGGAAGCTTCTTTGCGCAGGCGCGACCCGCCGCAGTCGGGACAAACGGTTTTACCCGTGTAACGACTCAGCATTACACGATTCTGTATCTTAT
Organism: Bacteroidales bacterium; assembly: GCA_031556695.1. Taxonomy (GTDB): domain Bacteria; phylum Bacteroidota; class Bacteroidia; order Bacteroidales; family UBA932; genus UBA932. The sequence continues at coordinate 13,051 of JAVBSQ010000146.1, forward strand.
ATTTATTAGCTTCAAGCAAAGCAAAAAAATCATGCAGGCCTGTGAAATGTGTATTACCGTCCCACAACAGCTTACGCTGCGCCTCTGTCAGTTCATTAAAAGGGCGATGTATGGGAAATTTAAACTTTGAGGCTTTATTCAGCAATTGCTCTTTATACGTTTTCATCACCTCACCACGCCAGCAGGCAACGGCATCATTAAACACGGATAACGAGCGGTCCGGCACTACAAGATCTTCATCAATACCCAGCACCTTACCATAACCTTCACAGCGGGGACAAGCGCCCAGCGGGTTGTTAAAGCTGAATAAATATTCGTTAGGCTCTTCAAAAGTCATGCCGTCAAGCTCAAAATGAGAAGAGAATTTTTCTTTCACCTTACCGTCGGGGCTCTCCACCATGCAAAAGCCTTCACCTTCGGCAAAAGCGGTTTGAATAGAATCGGCAGCACGGCTTAACACTTCCTCATCATCAGTGGCCGACAAACGGTCAATCAGTAAACGGAAATTTGTTTTCTTATGCTTGTCTAACTCCGGTAATCTCT
>JAVBSQ010000170.1:0-3995 GCA_031556695.1 Bacteroidales bacterium
GCTTTGTAGGACAATTCCCCAATGTTGACGCCCGTTTTTTCAATCTTTCTTTCTATAATGACAAAACAATGGCGCGTATTTCGTCCATTGAAGATTTTGATGTTGTAGCCAATGAAGGCAGTAAAAACGCTTTCGTTGAGAATTTTGTATTCGGAAATAATTACTATGAAATTAACCTTATTCCCTCAGGTACTCCCGTTGAAGTGGCTGCCAAGTTGAAAAATGTGAGAACATTTCCGGCAACAACAGAACGACTGATGACCCTGCTGCGTATTTATTTTAACAGCAAGGATCACGCTGCCGACTTTGGTGGAGTGGAGAAACCTAAGATTATGATGTTTGACATAAACACCGGTGAAATTATAGGTGAAGCCCCCCGCGCCCAATCACAATATTATGCCATGTTCGGCCTTATCTCAAAAAACATCCCCGTACTAAAATCTCAGTCTGCAATGGTGTTTACACTGGCGCCGAATATTGCTTATCCCAACGGCCCTACAGGCTATGTAAGCGCTGCTAACCGTATTCAAAAAGGAGACGCTTTGTTCTTCCGCTTCATTCCGCCCGTATCTCCCGATGTTAATGATGTTCTCACCAACCGTACTGCTGATGTGCGTTATTGGTCCATCTGCGTGGGCGATACTGTAACCCATACGCCTGTTACTTTGGCCGACCGTGAAATTGTTATGGATGGAAACTATGTCAATTTCATGATTGTTACGAATGATGATCCCAACCTGGCTAATGTGAAATTAAAAGCTGCAGCTTTTAAAATTAATCTTATAGAATGGGATATTGCTAAATGTGGAGAGCCTTTAATGGTATTTTACCGCCAGATGTATATCCGTAAAGGATTTGCTCATTCGGTACAGCTTATAGCCTCTTATCCTCCTTTGAATCCTACCACGGGAATGCCTGATACTTCAGTGTCACCCGTAGATGCCAACCTGGCACATAAAGTATTGGGCGAACATGGCCCCTTCGGTATTGTATATCGTGCAGCTACTCAAGGCGGCTCCAATATACTTTTTGCTCCGGGCTTCACTACAGCCGTTTACCTTCGTCAGGGACAATAGTAGAGAATTAGACATAAGAGCTCCGGAAACGGAGCTCTTATTTATTACTTAACCGTGTGCTTGCTACCACGTAAAAAACAAGAATTATGAAAAAAACATTTTCCTTAGCCTTTGTGCTCGTAGGTATTCTTTTTAATGTATGCCTCATCCTCTCCAACCTTTTAGAAGTTAAACTCATTCAAATTGGCCCTTTGCTGCTCACCGGCGGGTTATTGGTGTTCCCCATTTCCTACATGTTGAACGACTGTATTGCTGAAGTGTGGGGTTATAAAAAAGCCCGGCTTATTATATGGTCCGGCTTCGCCATGAACTTTCTCGTTGTACTTTGTATTCAATTTGTAGCTGTTTTGCCTCCCGCACCGGGCTGGGAAAAGCAAGATGCCTTTGTTAGTGTTTTTGAATATGCACCGCGCATAGCTATTGCCAGCTTTATCGCTTTTTTGGTGGGCTCTTTTCTGAATGCTTATGTGATGAGCCGCATGAAAGTAATGTCGCACGGCAAACATTTCTCCCTCCGTGCCATTGTTTCGACGATGGTGGGTGAGTTGGCCGACTCACTTATCTTTTTCCCCATTGCCTTTGGTGGTATCATTCCGATGGAGCAAATGGTGGTATTTATTTTTGTCCAGGCGGGCTTGAAAACGGGGTATGAAATCATCATACTTCCTATTACTATTCGTGTAGTGAAATATATCAAACGTATTGACCAAAGTGATGTGTATGATGAGCATGTATCCTACAATCCTTTGAAAGTCGGCGACCTTTAGGACTTTTTGGCTTTCTTAAAGCCAGAAAAATATTTGACTCTTGGCAGGGATATGAAGACTGTTTGAAGATCAAAACTATTTCAGGGAGAACAATAGCATTGACAACTCCCTCGAAGAAATCCAAAATATACGCTTATTTGGAAGCGCTTGTAGGTAAGAGCCGTTCGCAAAAAAAATAAGATTAAAGATGAAAATCGCGACTTCAAGTGTTCAGCTTCATTTTCAACTTTTAACTTTCAACTCTTAACTATTCTTGTGTCTTTCCCGTCTTCCGTCAGTCCCACATTGATGGTCTCGCCTGTTTTGATGGCTTGTTGCAGTACGGCTTCAGCCACCAGGTCTTCCAGGTAACGCTGGATAGCGCGCTTTAAGGGGCGGGCGCCGAATTGCGGATCATAGCCTTGTTCTGCCACAAACTTTTTCGCTTCCGGCGTAATGGTCATCTCATATCCGGCACGGCGAATACGGCTGTAAAGCTCATTCAACTCAATGTCTATAATCTTGTAAATATCATCTAAGGATAGTGAATTGAATAGTATTTGGTCATCTACACGGTTTAGGAATTCGGGGGTGAAGGCCTTACGCAGGGCTTTCTCTATAATGCCGCGGGTATTTTCGGCCGTATCACGTTTGGTAACGTTGGCAAAACCAACGCCCTGTCCAAATTCTTTTAGGTCGCGACTACCTACGTTGGAGGTCATGATCAGTACGGTATTGCGGAAGTCTATCTTACGGCCGTTACTGTCTGTGAGTGTACCCTCATCTAAGACTTGCAGGAGCAGATTGAAAATGTCAGGGTGAGCTTTCTCTATCTCGTCCAACAGTACCACGGCGTAGGGTTTGCGACGCACACGTTCGGTTAGTTGTCCGCCTTCCTCATAGCCCACATAACCCGGAGGCGCTCCAATAAGGCGGCTCAAGGCATATTTTTCCATATATTCACTCATGTCTATGCGAATCATATTTTCGGGCGATTCGAATAGATACTCAGTGAGAACCTTAGCCAGTTGTGTCTTTCCTACACCGGTAGGGCCTAAGAAGATGAAGCTGCCAATAGGTTTGTTCGGGTCTTTCAATCCCGCACGGTTACGTTGTATAGCGTGTACTACCTTATCAACAGCGGTGTCTTGTCCAATCACTTTACCTTTCAGCGCGTCGCTCATTTTCAGCAGGCGTGCGCTTTCGGCTTCTGCTACGCGGTGTATGGGTACGTTAGCCATCATGGAAACTACTTCAGCAACCTGTTCGGCATCCACCGGTTCTCGCTGCTGTTCTTGATCTGCAGTCCATGCTTCCTGCGCCTTATCCAGTGTTTCTTTTAATTTTATTTCTTTATCGCGCAGGCTGGAGGCTTCTTCAAAATTATTTTCTTTTAGAGCCTTGCGCTTAGCTTCGCGCACTTCTTCTATCTCATCTTCCATCTTCTCCATGCCGTTAGGCACTTCTATCTGCGCGATATGTACGCGGGAGCCCGCCTCATCAAGCGCATCTATCGCCTTGTCCGGCAAGCAGCGGTCGGTGATGTAACGCTGGGTGAGATATACGCAGGCGCTGATAGCCTCAGGGGTGTAGGTAACATTATGGTGTTTTTCGTAACGATCTTTAATATTCGTTAATATCTCTATCGTTTCTTCAGGTGTGGTAGGTTCTACCATAATTTTTTGGAAACGACGTTCCAGCGCCCCATCTTTCTCAATATATTCGCGGTATTCGTCGAGGGTAGTGGCGCCAATACATTGAATTTCACCGCGTGCCAGTGCCGGCTTCAGCATGTTGGCAGCATCTAAATTACCGCCGGAGCCACCGGCGCCCACCAAGGTGTGCAGTTCGTCGATGAACAGTATCAAGTTGGGAGTTTTGGTCAGTTCGTTGAGGATGGCTTTCATACGTTCTTCAAACTGTCCGCGGTATTTTGTGCCGGCTACTATGGAAGCCACATCAAGAGCGATGATACGTTTATTGAGCAGTACGCGTGATACTTTACGCTGTGATATGCGTAGTGCTAATCCCTCCGCTATGGCTGATTTTCCCACGCCGGGCTCGCCAATGAGTACAGGGTTGTTCTTTTTCCGGCGACTGAGTATTTGTGCCAGTCGTTCTATCTCTTTGTCGCGCCCTACCACAGGGTCAAGTTTACCCTCACGGGCCACAG